>CAZCEM010000077.1:5556-8171 GCA_964497555.1 uncultured bacterium | reverse complement strand
ATTGCACGACGCTTTCCTCATTAAGGAAAACCACATCGCCGCGGTGGGAGGGATAGTGGAGGCGGTCCAGGCTTGCCAGAGATATGCCGAGCGGCAGGGACGATTCAGGGTGATGGTGGAAGCTGAGACGCTGGACGAGTTCCGTTTGGCTCAGTCGGCTGGTCCCCAGAGGATTTTGCTGGACAACATGACCCCGGAGCAGGTCCGCGCCTGTGTGGCTGAACGGCAGCCGGGAATTGAGCTGGAAGCCACCGGTGGGATAAATCTATCCAATGCCCGAATCTATGCGGAAACCGGGGTGGATTACCTGTCCATCGGCGCTCTGACGCATTCGGTGAAGGCGTTGGATCTGAGTTTGTTGGTGAGAGATTGAAGTTGGACGGCGCCGTCAAGAGTTATTACTATCCAGTCGCTGCCGTCAGGGATAAAAACACACTCAGGCAGCGCGGCTGACGTTCAGGAGTCCTTTGAAAATTCAAGAAATTGCTGAAGGTCTTGTCTTTGCGAATCAGCAGAAGGCTGATGACGCCCCCTAAAAACGGGATTTTATTCTATTTTGCTTGAGCTTGCTTCGACTGCCTGCAGCAGTCTCGCAAAGACGCGGCTTCGGGCATTTCAAGCAATTAATTCAAAGAGCCAATTCACGTCTGTCGTACTAGCACGCAGAAGGAGGAAGGTCTCATGTCATCCTGCGAGGATTATAGAAAGATTTACCGATCCGATGAGGACCGGGTCATCGCCGGCGTCTGTGGAGGGATCGGTGAGTATTTCCGCATCGATCCGGTAATCATCCGCTTGTTATGGATAGTATCACTTTTCGCCGGCGGCACCGGCTTTTTTGCGTACCTTATCGCTTGGTTGATAATCCCGCCCAAGCCCTACGTGAACTGATGAAGCGGTTCTACCGCTCGCGCAATAATCGAATCGTAGCCGGTGTATGCGGCGGCGTCGCCGAGTACTTCCAGATAGATCCACTCTTGACAAGGATTTTATGGATGGCATCAGTTGTGATAGGAATGGCAGGGCTGTCGATTTATTGCGTGGCATGGGCGATTGTGCCGGTGGAGTGCCGTGAAGGCGAGTCTGACAAGGAGCATAAATCGGCGCTGCTGGGATTGGGAGTGGCTTTAATAGTGATAGGCTTGCTGGGCGTGGCGGAGAGCCAATGGCTGCTGACGGGCTGGTCGCTGTTCAGGGTGGCGGGCATGATACCAGCGCTGATGCTGACGGCTTCGGGGCTGGTTCTGATGGCAGTCTCGCTGCTGAGCCGCGAGCCTCGACCTGAGCCTCTTGGAGGGGATATTCTGGAGCAGCCGGAGGCTCCAGCGGCGCCGAGGTCGGAGCGCCGGCTGTGTCGCAGCCTCCGCCACCGGCAGCTATTCGGCGTCTGCGGGGGAATTGCAGACTACTTCAACATCGATCCGGTGCTGGTTCGTCTGATCTTCCTGAGCGGCTTGTTCGTCAGCGGCGGCATGGTTCTGTTGCTGTACTTGATATTGATATTCATCATACCGGAAGAATCCGGCACTAAGGCGCCGCATGGCAATTTCTGAAATTGATTCAGATCCTCGCTTCCTTCGACAGAGGCCTTCAAGCGCGCTGGGCTGCTTCGGCTGGACGCTCATTTTAGCTGGTTGTCTGCTGCTGACCTTCGGGCATTTGTGGTCCACCCTCTGGGACTGGATGCTGCTGCTTTTAGGATTGTATTTCCTATATTCGGGAACAAAGTATTGCGAGCATCAACAGTATTTCCCAGGAATAATGTTGATAGTGGTCGCGGGAGCGCTGGTGACGCGCAAGCTGGGATGGCTGCATTTCCCCGATTGGCAGTTCTGGTCGATGTTGTTTCTGGGCCTTGGATTAGGATTTCTTTCGTTGTGGGTCACTCACAGCGCCGGGCGCTGGTCCCTGCTGCCGGGGGGAATATTCCTTATCGCGGCGGGGATGGGCTTCGGCTGCCGCTCCTTCTGGTGGTATCAGCGGTTGTTGAGAAGCCTCTGCGACTTGTGGCCGTCGGTGCTCATAGCCATAGGAGCGCTGCTTCTGTTTAAGTATTGGCTTAGACGCAGAATATTTTAGCGCAAGGCTCGTTTATCCGCGAGACATGCTTTTCGCAACCGGATTCCATGCTGTGTTCCATCGGCGTTTAAACGCCTTGTTATCCGCCGCGGATGCAACATTGTTTCGCCCGTGTAGTTTTAACCAAACATGAAGCCTAAGGATCCCCTTAAGTGTCGTCAACTGAATCCATTAATCGGGCTTTCCTGCTCGTTCTCGACGGCTTCGGTCTGCGGGATGACGCCACAGGCAACGCCGTCAAGCTCGCCCGCACCCCTTTCTTGAGAGACATGTACCGGCAGTGGTCGTGGACCAGCCTCAGCGCCTCAGGTCGGAATGTCGGTTTGCCGCGAGGACTCATGGGCAACAGCGAGGTCGGTCATCTGAATCTGGGCGCGGGTCGAATAGTTCCTCAAGAGATCACCCGCATCGACGAAGCCATTGAACAGGGGGAGTTTTACAACAATCCGGTCATCTTGGATTCAGTGCGCTATGCGCGGGAGCATGGCGCCTCCTGGCATCTCATCGGGCTGATTTCCGATGGGGGAGTGCACAGT
>CAZCEM010000077.1:0-5546 GCA_964497555.1 uncultured bacterium | reverse complement strand
TCTATACGCTCTGCTGGAGACGGCGCATCGGGAAGGACTTCAAAAAGTATATCTCCAGGCCTTGATGGATGGACGCGACACGCCGCCTCACAGCGGCATCATGTACCTTCGTCAGGTCGAGGCGCAAATGGTGCGAATTGGCGCGGGGCGAATCGCTGCGGTTTGCGGGCGTTATTGGGGTATGGATCGGGACAAACGCTGGGATAGGGTGGAGCGGGCCTATAAGATGTTGACAGCGGGCGAAGGGCTGCGATTTAACAGCGCAGTGGAGGCGATGCAGGATTCCTACCGCCGTAATGTAACTGATGAATTTATAGAACCGTCGGTGATTATCGACGCTGATGGTAAACCGATGGTTATACAACGGGATGACGGGGTGTTCTTCTTTAATTTCCGGGCGGACCGGGCGCGGGAGATGGCGCTGGCGCTCAATCATTCACCGGAGGCGGGATTCGAGACGGCTGATTTGAACCTGCATTACTCCACCATGACCGAACACCGAGAAGACTTCCCCTTTGCGGCGGCATTTCGACCGGTTGAATTGAAGAACATTCTGGGTCAGGTGATTTCCGACAACCATCTGAAGCAGATGCGCATCGCCGAGACGGAAAAATACGCCCATGTAACCTTTTTCTTCAACGGCAGCGAGGAGACGCCATTTCCGGGTGAAGAGCGCATCTTAGTTCCCTCGCCTAAGGTAGTCACTTATGACCTTCAGCCGGAGATGAGCGCTCCCGCGGTGACGGAACGGGGATTGGAGGCTTTGGATAAAGACTATGGCTTCATTTTATTAAACTTCGCCAATCCGGACATGGTGGGGCATACGGGGGTGCTGACGGCGGCAGCGGCGGCGCTGGAGGCGCTGGATCCTCTGGTGGAAGCGCTGGTGAAACGGGCGCGGGAGCGGGGATACCAGGTGCTGTTGACGTCCGACCATGGCAACTGCGAGCAGATGTTCGACGCGGACGGCGGGCCGCACACGGCTCACACGACCAACCGGGTGCCCCTGGTGGTGATGCCGGCAGACGGCTCGAGGGTGAAGCTGCGAGACGACGGTCGGCTGGCGGACGTCGCGCCAACGGTGCTGGATTTGATGGGAATCAAACAGCCGGAGGAGATGACGGGGAAGAGTTTGCTGGTGAAGCAGTAGGCTGTTTCCGTACGGCGGTTTTAGGGATAATTTTAACATGGATAAAAACCGTCATGCCGCAGGCGGCGCAACAAAGGATGAAATCAGCCGCGTCGCCTTGGAGCGGACTTTCAGTCCGCCCTTGTCGGGCTGGAAGCCCGACCTACGCGGTGAGAGGGGACTATTTTCAAATGAAATTTTTACATGGATAAAGAATAATGTTCAAGGCGGAATGTTTCTCGCTATATTGTTAGGATGGAAGATTTTTTAAAAAGAATGAATCCTGAAGACGAAATCCGTACCCGTGATGACAGTGAGACGATGTTACGGGGGCAATGAATGCCTGAACTGTGTCGATTTTTCGGAATCGTACTTACCATGCACTATGGCAATCACCCACCGCCTCACTTTCACGCCCGTTACCAGGAGCATTGGGCTAAATTTCGGACAAAGGATCTGCTCATTTACGAAGGCTGGCTGCCACCAAGAATACACGGATTCATCATCGAAGGGGCGGTTCAAAATCATGCCGAATTGGTCAAGGCTTGGGAGTTTGCTAAGCTTGAACTGCCAATTCCAACCATTAAACCATTGGAGTAGAAGGTGCTGATTGATATAATCAAGGCGGTTTATATCGATGGGCATCGATTGCGACTGATATTCGAGGATGGTGTTGAAGGCGAGCTTGATTTTGCTAAGTTTCTCTCCTTCAAAGGGGTATTCTCACCCTTAAGAGAACCGTCGGTATTCGCCCAGGTACGTGTTAATCCGGATTTGGGCACGATTTGCTGGCCCAACGGAGCGGATTATGCGCCAGAGGCACTCTACGCGAAAATAACAGGTAAGCCGGAGGTCATCGAAGGAAAGAAGACTGAGTATGCTGAAGCCTGACGATGATGTCTGCACCCGCGCTGACATCGAGCCGATTCTGCGGGAAATTGTGGAGACTCTGGTGAGGGAGTACAAGCCAGAGATGATAATACTCTATGGGTCATACGCTTAGGGGACGCCGGACAGGCATAGCAAAATCAAAACATTTTTTCCATTTTACACACATTCACATTCATGCATGAACCAAGGGAGTTGCCATGCGAGTTTTAGTTTTCAGCTTAATTGCGCTGCTGCTGACGTCGCTGGCTTGGGGAGCGGTGATTGAAGGCGCCGGCTACCCCGACTGCGCTAAAATGCCGGCCTACCGGATTTACTACCCCGGCGATCCCATCGCCGCCACCACGCCAATTAATCCCGCCGGTCACCACCGCGAGCCTTTTCGCGATCTGGGCGAACGCACCCAGGTGGGTGACACCTGGTACGATTATCAGACCAACGGCGTCGTAGGCAAGATGATAGCCGTAGATCGCTTCGGACGCATCCACCTGTGTTGGATGGACGCGGAAGACAATGACCTGGGCGGCGGCGAACGGCACATGAAGTACAACTGCAAACCCGACCGGGATGGAAACGACGTCTGGCGCTGGGAAGATGGAACCCAGATTGAAAACGGCAGCCGCGGCGGCTATGGCTGCATGTGGATAAGCAACGACGACCAAGCCCGCGCTATACCTTTCTGCCATGCCACCGTCGAAGACGCTGTCACCGCCTTGTGCTGTTATGATTGGGGCGCCGGCTGGGGCGGCTTCCAGAACGCAGCCCTGCCGCGTTACCCCGACAGTGAAGCGCTGTGGCCGCAGGGAGTCCTCAGCCCTCAGAACCGACTCCATGTGGTGATGAACAAGCGCAGCGACCTGACTATCACCTACGCCGCCGGCACCTGGCAAAACAACGTCCCGAACTTCCCCGGAAATGCCATCCAAGCGGGCGACACCCATATGAACGCCTACCGCATCGCCCGCTCGCCTCACAGCGAGCGCGCCGCCATCACCTACCTGCGCTCACGGGTGGACAATAACCCGGATCTGTTCGTTCACGACAACTGGTCAAACTCTCTGGCTTACCAGATGCACAACGACCTGATGCTGGTCTATACCGATAACGGCGTCAATTGGAACTTCGACGACCCCATCAACGTCACCAACAACATCTTCCCGGACCCCCAGCAGGAAGGAGCCGCGTCCTATGGCGACACGCTGTTCTGTTTTGTGAACCATGACGTCATCTTCGATTCAGAGGACTTCATTCACATCGTCTTTGAAGCGCGCCTGCTGAAGGTGCAAGCCATACCGGTTTCGGTGCCGCCGGTGGATGCCTTAACACTCGATGAGTCCATCCTGTTCCATTGGAGCGAGGACCATGGACAGATCAACGCCGTCGCTAATGGGTGGTATGACCAGTTTATCCGTGACGAAAACGGCACTCCCATCGACAGAAACGACCCCGGCGCGTGGAAATCCAATGTCACCGCGCCGTCGCTGGCTTTCGGCGAAGACGGCACCCTCTATTGCGTGTTTAACATCTTCCCCCAAAACGACTACTCAATCCACCACCGCTGCAACGGCGACATCGCGGTGACCTTGTCCGAAGACAACGGCGAGACCTGGTACATGCCGACGATGATTACTCAGACCAATTCGCTCGGCGCGGAGGAAGGACACCACCTATGCGAATGCTACCCAACGCTGGCTGAGAAAGTGGACGATAACCTCCACATCACCTACGAACTGGACACCGAACCCGGGACCACTATACAACAAGCCGACGTAAATCTCGATGTGAGGGTGTCACTATGCGAATGGTACTACCACGAGGTGCCGGTTGACCAGATCGAGCGCGAGCGGATCTGGGAGGATCCCCCCAGCTTCCATATACAATACCGGCCTGCCATCACCGAAGCCGCGCGCACCATCAGCGCACCGCATCCTGAAGAGGCCGTTCCCGTCAACGCCATTGTGTCAGCCACCGGCAATCATGAGATCGAATCCGTAATCTTGGAATACCTGGTGGTGGGAGTCGATTCGATTCCTAACCAAGCCGAGATGCAGAACGAGTTCGGCGACCGGTATGTCGCCGAGATTCCCGGGCAGGCGGAAGGTGCTAACGTATGGTACCGCGTCCGCGCCGTTGACAATCATGAGATGCAGTCAATCCGTCCGGACCGGTACTGGTACTCATACATGGTCCGCGACGAGGGCGAGCTGACCATTCGTGATGTTCAATATCCCGGACCGAAGGCTTGGGGCGTTGACTACTCGCCTTACAAAGACTATCAGGTTACAGTCACCGGCATCGTCACCACACCGTCGTCGTTTGTAACGAACTACGGCGCGTTTGCGATACAGATGGAAACCGCGGACTACTTCACAGGCATCTTCGTCCGCGACGCTGCCGCTGAACTGAATCTCAACTTGCCCATAGGTTCGAGGGTGCAGGTTACGGGCACGGTTCGGGAGCGCGATCCTAACGATCCGAGTAAGTGGGCTTACCTAACCTACATCGAGGTCGAGTCTGCGCGCGACATCATCGTCGTCGGTCAAATCCCCGGTGAAGATCTGCCTTATCGTTACGTCCGCGACATTCAGGACATCAGCTCCATGACATACTATGCCGAAGACCTCGAAGGCATGTTGGTCCGGGTGGATCACGTGGTAATTGGCGACACCGCCACTGTCAACGACGCCCTGCTGGAGCTGTACATCCCCATCACCACCAACGACACGACGCTGGCATTCATCACCACCCATGGACTGAACCAGGCCCAGATTTCAGAACTGGGACTGAATCGGTATGAAGTAGGCGACAGTCTGCGTTACATCTCCGGCGTTTTCGCGGAAAATCAATGGTATGCTATTGCCCTCATGGATGAAGCCGCATTGGCTCCGTTCTCGGTTTCCAAGCAGGAAGCCCTCCTGCCGGAGCAGATTTCTTTGGCGCCGGTGTATCCTAATCCCTTCAATGCCGCGACCTCTATTACGTTCAGACTTCCGGCTCAAATGGAGGCTGCTGTGAAGGTATTTGACATAACGGGGCGTCAGGTGGCGTTGCTGCAACAGGGCAGGCTGAGCGCCGGACGCCACACCTTCACCTACGACGCCTCCGCGCTTGCCAGCGGGATTTACATACTAAGGCTGGAGACTCCGGTGGGGACGCTGAACCGCAAGATGGCTCTGGTGAAGTGAGTTGGCAAGTTTGAAAGTCTGAAAGAGCCAGGAGGAAAGTGCCAAGTGTAATTCCCACCAAAAGCTGGACAGGCACTTAAGGTGGAGATTATCTTAAAGATGATTTCACTTAGGAGTTCCTGTGAAGCGAAAAGACTTCAGCGCCGCCATACAGCGGTTATCGACAGGTTCAGCCGGTACGTGCTGGCCTGGTGGCTGTCTATTAAGGGGTGTATTTTCTTTTGAACATTGAAAAAATGCGTCGAAGACGCATCATTCCAGCGAAAGCTGGAATCCAGAAGGATTTGGAGCTGGATTCCCGCTTGCGCGGGAATTGTCATGGCGGCTTCCCCACCACGGAAGAT
>CAZCEM010000076.1:0-8184 GCA_964497555.1 uncultured bacterium | reverse complement strand
TCCCGCTTTCGCGGGAATTGTCATGGTGGCTTCCCCACCACGGAAGATGAAAATACCATCCTTTGTATTTTCCCCCTGCAAGCAGGGGGGAAAGGTCGGGCGAGACGGCCGACCTACGCGGTAAGAGGGGGCTATTTTCGCGGAACTGACAGGGCGATACTTCAGTTTTTATCTTGAGTGTCGCCTTTTCGGGTCCGACCTCTTCAATGCGCCCGTTTTTATTCCTCAAAGATTCGCTGGTGTTTCTCAGGTAGTCTGGGAATTGTGAGGTTGCTTTTAATTTATAGGGCAATCAATGTGCCAAGCAGATTTTCAGCCAAAAATGCCAACAAAATGCCAAACCTGCCCTCATCTTTCCAAAAAGTATGTCATATTGGCATATTTATATGCCATCATGACATATCATAGTTTTCTAAGGCTCTGTCAATAACTCGTTCAAAGAGGATAATGCTGTGTGGAGGCAGAATCTCATTCTGGCTGAGGATGGCTTGCTTGACTAGTTGCGGAGGCACTTTTAGGCGCAGGGCGCCCAAGAGATGGCTCAGCAATTGACGGGGACGGTTCTTGAAGGCAAGGATGGCAACCACGCACAGTTCTCTCAGACGGATGTCGAGTTTGGGGCGGGCAAGCACTTTGCCGTATCCCTCCACGAGCATGGCGTCCTTCAGTTCCGGGGCGAAGCTCTGCACCCGGTTCATCAAGGTCTCATATTGCCGTCCATAGATGAGCTGACATAAGGCAGCTCCTCGCTGCCGCCATTGGGCGACATTCTCTGGGGAATAAAAACAAGCGCCGTCATCCGTCGATGATGAAGGCGCCAGTTTATCGATGAGCCTGAAGCCCTCCAGTGCGGTGGGATAACCGTCGAAGAGGTAGGAAGTCAGGATTATCTCCCGGATTTCATCGGCAGTCAAGCCTTGTTTCAGCGCGGTTTGCAGGGCTTCCGTGAGGATGTTATCCTCCGCAGAGCACAACATTATGGCGAGGCGGCAGCAGACGACCGCCTTGCGTCCGTCGAAAGGCGCATTGTCAGGCAATATCAGGGTTCGGTGGGTTTGAGCTTGCCGTTAAGAACGTCGATTTGGTACTGAGCGCTTTCGCGCCAGGCGCGGTCTTGCTTCACCTCCTCAAAAGCCTTAAGGGCGTCTGATTTCCGACCCAATTTTGCTAGTGCCACGCCTTTCTCGAAATATACCGGCGCCTTGTCGGTTTTACGATACGTCAGGCTGGTTTCAGCGGCTTTCAAGGCGTCAGCATAACGACCGAGCTTGTTGAAGACCTCCGCTTGATAGTATAAGGCGTCATCGGATTTCTTGTTGACAACAACCGCGCGGTCCAGCGCTTTAAGCGCTTCTTCCAATTGGTTTAGACCGCTGAAGGAGCGTCCGAGAGCGGTCCAGGCTTCGTCGAACTTGGGATCAATCGCAACGGCTTTTGCGTAAGCCTCGACAGCTTGGGCGAACTCAATTTTCCGAAAATGGATATTGCCGACGCCGAAATAGGCCTTTTCCATGGTGGAATCGAGTGCAATCGCCTGCCGGTAATATTTCAGCGCGAGGTCGTCTTCGCGGTCTTTGGCTTCGATGTTGCCCAGCGCCAGATAAGCCGCCGCATAATCCGGATTAACCTCAGTCGCTTTCAGAAAGGCTTTGCGAGCGTCAGCGGACTGCTTCATCTTCAAATATGCTACGCCCAGGTTGTATTGGGTATTAGCATTACCCGGATCCAGCTCCAGTGAGCGCTTGTAGTGCTTGACCGCTTCCGGGTAGTTGCCGCTGCGCAACTGCGAGCCGCCGTCGTTGTATTCCTTTTTGGCTTCAGCCAAGGTTTTTGAATCAGCCGCCAAGGCATCAACCTCGGCTTTCAAGGCTTTGGCTCGCTCCTCCAGTTTCTGGCGCTTGTCAGCGAGTTTATCGTATGTCTCGCGGTCTTTGGCTTCGGTGGCTTTGACCATCTCAGCGTCGATTGCCTTGATGTTGTCAAGCACCTTGACCAGCTCAGTTTTCGGGTCAGATCCGGCTTGGCCGGTCTGTCCCCAGATAAGGGAGACTGGTAAGAATACTAACAACACAGCGCAGATTATGGAGGGGAAGGCTTTCCTCATGGTTTCTCCAATTGCTTTCGAACTTTCGAACTTCCGAACTTCCTCACTTAATAATAACGATTTGCCGCTGGATTTGTTTCCCGCCGGCTCTGGCGGTCAGGTAGTAGGCTCCGGCGGGCAGTCCGGCGCCGTCGAGCGTGAAGCTCAGGCGGCCTTGGGGATACTCACCTGAAACAATCATCCGAATTTCCTTCCCACAGAGGTCGTAGAGGGCAAGGGTGATCCAATCGGCAGCCGGCAAAGTCAAGTCAAACCGGCATTCACTGTTGAAAGGATTAGGATACGGATTGTCGAGCGCGAATTCGGTAGGATTTGGATTTGTCTGCTCCCGGACCGGGACGGTAACATCCCAGGTATGCGACGTTCGCCCAAGATATAATCGGTCATCGACATAGACCGTTATGTCTTCGCGGCCCAGGTTGGGGAAGGATATCGTGGTTATAGCCTCGCGTGAGAGCAATTGACCGTTGCGGTACCATTCATAGACGATAGGATTGCGGTTTGGATCTTCAGCTTCGACGCCGAATTCTATCTCAGAGTTTATATCCACAACGCCTGCTTCTTCAGGCCAGAAGCGGGTGATAACCGGCGCGTCGTTTAAATTAAAGAATTCGGCGCCGATGTCGGCGATGGTGCCGTCCGGATCCCGGTAGCGGTTGGAGCCGGCGTTTATGACCGGCGATCCCTCCGAAGGATGGAAGTCAAGCGCCCCGGGATTTACCAGCATGGGATCCTCGCTGATGTCCGTCTGAGAGGCGCTGATGCCGGAATAATTATTCCGGTTGTTGGCATAGACGTCGTTGAAGTTCAAGGTGGGCGCATCGCCCTGAACGTAAATCCCGTCAGATCCGTTGAAGGCGACGATGTTGTCGATGATTTCTGTAGGGCTGAAGATTGAACCTAATCCCGTCAAGTTGTTGTCATAAATGGTGTTGTTTATCACCTGAACCTGCGTGCTGC
Organism: uncultured bacterium; assembly: GCA_964497555.1. GTDB lineage: Bacteria > Electryoneota > AABM5-125-24 > Hatepunaeales > Hatepunaeaceae > CAZCEM01. The sequence goes on along the minus strand of CAZCEM010000076.1, from coordinate 5,120 downwards.
GGTAGATGTTGACGGCATAGGTTCCGCTGCAGCGGTAGGCAATGTTGCGAAACAGGACGGCGCGGTTGGAGATATAGATATAAATCCCGTGAAGACCGCAATTGAAGAGGCGGTTATATGCCAGGGAACAGGTTCCGGCGGAGCTGAGATAAATTCCATGGTCGCTGGTGCCGGTGATGGTTGCACCGTCGATGATGGCGGTGGAACCACCGCCGACCGCGATGCCGTTATCCTGACAGCCGTTGATAAAGCACCTCCGAACCACGGTGTTGCTGTTATCGTCGATGGTGATGCCATTACCGCCGGCCGCCAGCAGGTTGCAGTTGAGAACCTCGCCGCGAGCGCCCTCCATTCGAATGCAGGAGCGGGCGTGATTGGAAATCCGGCAATTGACGATGATGGGATTGCTGTTGGTAAGGAAGATCCCGTTCTCAGCGTGCATGATGATGCAGTTCACGAGCCGGGTATTGGCAGCGGCGCCGCCGTCTATTTGAAGCGAACTCCAGTCACCAACAGTGGAACTGCCGGACCTAAAGAGGATGGAATCCTCTTCGGTGCCGATTGCAATCAGACTTCCTCGCACTAAAAATCCGGTGTTGGGATTAAAGAGAATCTCAACACCGGGGTCAATCACCAGTGTGTCCACCGCTGAGAGGGTAATGTGTCCGTTGACCATGTAAGGATGCCCCGCCACCGTCCAATGCCCCGACACCTGACCGTTGACGATGGTGGAGGCTTCGGCGTATCCCGTCCCGCTCAGCCAAATCGCCGTCAGCAACAGGAGGTTCAGTTGCGGAAAAAGACTTCTTTGGTTCATGCGCGCTTCTCCAGGGATTCTTGATTTCAGCGAGGATTCTCAACATCCTGCCTGATAGTTCCATTCCTATTTTAATATGCGTCAACCTAATCTTGTATGTCAAGTTAAATCGTTCGCGGCGGGTGGGGGAGATGAGGTTGGTTCGATATTGTGCATCATTTTCGTCATTAAGATTTGCTTTTTATCTACCAAGTCCTTATATTTTACCTCGGATCTAATAAAATTTAAATTGGAGGAGATTATGGGAAGAAAAGTCGGCGTCATACTTTCGGGATGCGGCGTCTATGACGGTTCAGAAATCCATGAAGCAGTCATCACTCTGCTTGCCTTAGACCGTCTGGGCGCAGACATTATTCTAATGGCACCCGATAGAATTCAAATGCACGTCATTGACCATCAAACCGGCGAGGTGATCGACGGACGGCTGCGCAACGTGCGCGTGGAATCAGCTCGAATTGCCCGCGGCCCGGTGCGCGATATTGCCCGTGTCAAGGCTTCGGAACTGGACGCGCTGGTGATACCGGGAGGCTTTGGCGCGGCGAAAAACCTCTGCGATTTTGCAGCGAACGGCCCCGACTGCGAGGTTGACCGTGATGTCGCTCGGCTCATCCTCGACGTCCGCCGCGACGGAAAGCCGCTGGTCGCGATATGCATCGCACCCGCGCTGGTGACACGGGTGCTGACCAATAACGGCTTCAAACCTACCGTCACCATCGGCAATGACGAAGCCACCGCACAAGCCCTCGCGCAGATGGGCGCCGTCCATAAAACCGCGACGGTGGAAGAGTACGTCTTCGACAAAGCCAACAACCTTTATACCACTCCGGCTTATATGCTGGGACCAAGCATCCGAAATGTGGCCGTGGGGATTGAGCGAACGATACAGGCGATGATGGAAAACCTCCACCATTAAGATTTCAAAAAGGACGAGATAATGACGTTCACGCGGTGTGGAATTCCCCGCTGAACGTCCAAAAGAGCAGTCCTGGATTTATCTTTTTTCTTAAAAGGAGCAGAGATGCAGTTTCGCATTGAACGCGATACAATGGGGGAGATGCAGGTACCCGCTGACCGTTATTACGGCGCGCAGACTGCCCGCAGCCTCATGAACTTCAAGATAGGCGGCGAGAGAATGCCGCGCGAACTGATACGGGCGCTGGGAATCCTCAAGAAAGCCGCCGCCCTGACCAACACGAAGCTGGGAACCTTGCCCCGCGAAAAGACCGACTTAATTGTCAAAGCTGCTGACGAGGTGATAGAAGGCCTTCTCGACGACCATTTCCCGCTGGTGGTCTGGCAGACTGGCAGCGGCACCCAAACCAACATGAACGCCAACGAGGTGATATCGAACCGAGCTATTGAGATGGCGGGAGGGGAACTGGGATCTAAAAAGCCCATCCACCCCAACGACGACGTCAACAAGGCGCAGTCATCCAACGACACCTTTCCAACAGCCATGCACATCGCGGCGGCAGAGCAACTCGTCCACCACCTGATGCCGCGCCTGCTAAAGCTGCGAGACGCCTTCCGAGTCAAGGCTGAAGAGTTCAAAGACATCATCAAAATAGGCCGCACCCATTTGATGGACGCGGTGCCTTTAACTCTGGGGCAGGAGTTCGGAGGTTATGCGCATCAGGTCGATATGGCGCGCGAGCGGATACTGCTGGTGCTGCCGCATATCTATGAACTTGCGCTGGGCGGAACGGCGGTCGGCACCGGTCTGAACACGCATCCGAAGTTTGCGGAGGAGTCAGCGGCGAAGATTGCTGAACTTACCGGCTTGCCTTTTGTCTCGGCGCCGAACAAATTCGAAGCACTGGCGGCGCATGACGCCTTGGTGATGGCGTCAGGGGCGTTGAAGACCATCGCTGCGAGTTTTATGAAGATAGCCAATGACATCCGGTTGTTAGGTTCGGGTCCGCGCTGCGGCATAGGCGAGCTGATGCTGCCGGAAAATGAGCCCGGCTCATCAATTATGCCCGGCAAGGTCAATCCGACGCAGTGCGAAGCCATGACCATGGTTGCGGCACAGGTGATGGGCAACGATGTCGCAATTAATTTCGGCGGTGCGACCGGTCATTTTGAGCTTAACGTGTTCAAGCCGGTCATCATCTACAACCTTCTTCAGTCGATACGGCTGTTAGGAGACGCCTGCGAGAGCTTCACCGACAACTGCGTAGTGGGCCTTAAAGCCAATGAGACTCAGGTCAACAAGTATCTGAACGAGAGCCTGATGCTGGTGACGGCGCTGAATCCCCACCTCGGATACGACAACGCGGCCAAGGTCGCCAAGAAGGCGCATGCGGAAGGCTCGACACTCAAAGCTGCGGCGGTGGCTTTGGGCTTGCTGACCGCTGAGGAGTTCGACCAGAAGGTCCGACCGGAGAAAATGATAGGACCAAAGTAGGTTTTTACCTTCTCGCTAAGGTTCAAAGGCACAAAGAGGGAACGCTCTTTGTGCCTTTTTTTATTGCTGTTCCTTTGGAAATAGACTAAAAGAGCCAAGAGCCAAGAACCAAGCGCATTGTTCTTTTGAAAACAGACTTAGCGGGTCAGGGGAGATCGGCGATAGGGACGAAGTGGACGAGATGGTCGAGATGGACGAGGTTAACGGTGTGTGTTCATCGTTTATGCGGCGTAAGCAGCTTGACGGTTCAACTCCAACATCAGTAACCGCGGATTGAAGTTGCGATATTGCGGTTCGCGGCATATATTTATGATTCAATGTCATTTTTTCTTGGAGATGCACTGTGAAAAAATCTCTGTTCGTCCTTTTGCTGGCTCTTGTCCTTACCGTCTCGGCTCAACCCGATGCGCGTCCTTACTTGGGCATCAACCACGAAGTCATCAAAGACCTTCCGGCCGTTCCCGGTGCGGAAGGTCTTGCGGGTGGAATTCGGCTCCTTCAGGTTCAACTGCACACGCCGGCGGCGGAAGCAGGACTGGTGACCGGGGACATTATCGTCGCACTGGAAGGGCAGCGATTCACCATGGATCCTGACAGCATCCTGCCCGAGTTTCAGAGGTGGCTGTATGCTCATCAAGCCGGCGACATCGTGGAAATGAGCATCCTGCGGCTGGAGGCTGAGCCTAAGTTCCAAGTCAATGCAAAGGAAGGCGATATTGACGCTTTTCTGATGAATCCCAGATTGTTTTTATACCAGCTTCCTGCTGATGAAAAGCTGACATTCGCTCTGCAGAAGAAATGGAGCAGCAAGAATATCGTCGTCAGCCTCGGTTCGCGGCAAGAATTCAGCCTCCCTCCGCTGCCGCCGATTGCTGACACCGACTTCGGACGGCTCACACTGCCGCCGGCGAATGAACCTCTGGCGGAATGGCAGCCCTGGGTAGAGGAAGTCGTCGCGCGTTATTGCCTCACCGACGAGTTCGAGGACCTGCGGGCGCGTCTGATTAAAATCGAGGCGGGAGGAGACGGCACCCGTCTGCCCGCCATTGCTGAAGTTCATCGCAATCCTTATTACCTCGAATCTTATGGCCGCAGCTTCACTGGTCGGTTGATGCAAAGCCGAGAAGCGGAACTGAGCGATTTGTTCCTAAGCAGCGACCTCACAATGTTTCTGACCGGCAACCGACGGCCCCGCGAGGATATGCTGCCGCTGTTGAGTGATTATTCCGTTGGAGATGGAAAGAATCTTCAAGCGATGGATAAAGAATACTTCCTCAAGTGGTTCAATGCCGGCGGCGCCGCGTTGGATAAGTTATGGGAGGCTGCCTTTGCGCCGCTGCCGCCGGAGGACCGCCAGTTCTTCGAGGAGCACAAGTTCGACCTGACCGACGTTTTCAGCCAGGGGATTTACATCCAATCCGACGACGACCCGCTGCGGTTTGAGCGCAACCTGCGGCTGCTGGACATCATGAAGCGAGTAGATCTGGATGACCTTTTTCGGGCGGCTTACGCCACCGGTCAGTTTATTATCTCAAATGAGGATGAGGTATTCAAATGGATGAAAGTTCATCCTGAGGTTAGGTTGTTGGAAACTGACTGGGGCAAGCTCGGCTTTGGAACGACCGGTTACGACCGTTGGGAGGAGCAGGACTACCGATTCATCTACGACCCCGCTGGAGATGACTTCTATGCCAACGGGATTGGCTCAGCGTTCTCGTTTGCTCAACCATTCGGCTGGATTATCGACCGGAAAGGGGATGACGCCTATCAAGCTACCGTTGACGGCGCCCAAGGTTGCGGGATGCCGGGTATAGGCGTCCTTATCGACCGGGAGGGCGACGACACTTACATTAGTCTGAAATGGGCGCAGGGCGTGGGCTATCTGGGAGTGGGATT
>CAZCEM010000075.1:0-8229 GCA_964497555.1 uncultured bacterium | reverse complement strand
GGGTTCGATGTCGATGACGCCGGGTTTCAGTTCGATTTCTCGCAGATAGTCTTGATGGGTTTCGTACAACTTCTTGGTGGTGGCGACGAGCAGCACGCGAACCTTGTCAGTGTCGTTGGGGTCATCGCCCAGCAACTGGTAGTCCACGACGGTTTCGCTGCCGTCGAGGGGGATGTGTTTCCGCGCTTCAAGAAGGACGCTGGATGTCATCTCTTCTTCAGTCTGCATAACGCTGCTGATTTCTTTCGCAGCCACCTGACTTCCACCGATGCTGGACGCGATCTTCGCGATCTTCTTGGGGACGATCTGAAGTTCGTTCATCATCTTCATCAACGCGGGAACGGCCACGGACTTCTTCGGACCCTCGATGTCATACTTGTCGTTGTCCGTGTAAAGTTCGTGAACCTTCCACTTGATGAGCCGGAAGCGCGGCCCTACCTTTTCAAGCGCCGCAAGCTTGATGCTGTGCGTACCTATATCCAGCCCGATACGCAGTTTGCTTTTTAGACCGAGCATAGCGTTACCGTATTTGAGTTGTTACTGGTTGGTCTAAAATCCCCTCGGCATCTGAAAACCATGCCTGCTGGATATGAGCCAACGTGGTACTTTTATTATTGTCCGAACAGCCGCAATTCATCTTCGTTCAAAACAAAAATAAATCCTCTTCCACCCTTCCCCGGCTCGGTGATTGAGCCGGGGAAGGGTCAACTCATCATAGTTTTTCAAAAGACTCAACGATTCTTGCAGCCGCTGAGTTCTCCTGTCGGGTCAAGCTCTAAAGCCTCCGCTCGACCTTACTGCTCGCCCCAAGAAATGATGTCGAACAAGCCGTGTCCATGCTCGTCCATCGCTTCAAGATAAAACGGCGGCGGACGGCGGTCGAAGCGGAAGTCGTAGTGATATGACTTCCCGTAGCCGGTGCCGTCGCGTTGTCCGGTGCCGTGGTTTGAGCGGTGCACGTAGCCTCGCCGCCACTGAGTTACAGCGCCTTTAAGGTAGATGGTGCCTCGCTCATCGGGAATGGGACCTTGGTAGAGTTCCCAATCATCATTCTGGTGTTCGAACGTGAAGGACTCGCCCAGCGCCACCATGCCGGCATTGATGATTATTGAATGCCGGTTGAAATCTCCAGGCGCAACGTGAACTCCATCTTCGCGTCCGTTGCGGTAGTTGTCGGCGATGATGATGTTAGACTCGGATACTAAGCCGAGCATGTGCGGCATCGCATCCTCGACAAAATCACCCAGGGCCGACGACCCCGCGAACTTGACGTTGTCAATGAGCCACATATTGCCGGCGCTGCCGATGGTCAGACATCCTGTGAAAGTGCCTTCAATCTCACATTCGCCGTCAACAAACATCGCGGCCCAAGCCGGTGAGGCAAATGAGCCCCACAGCGAATCATCAGTCCGCGGCGTCCCCAACGGGTACTGATAGATGTTGATCTGTCCATTGTTAGCTTTTATCCAGGTCATCATCTGCCCATTGCGGCTTGGCACCCAGGGATTAGCATTCGATCTAATCGAATTGGCCGTCGTCGGGAAGTACACCGGCGGCGCGTTGAACTGCGGTTCGTAGTCGAAGACAATGTTGCCTGGCTGCCAGTAGCGGAACTCGCCCTGCGAGGTCGAAACGGGTCCGTGGAAGATGGGGGAGTACTTCAGTCCAATGTAGTCATTGGAGTGGGTTCGACCCCAAAGGGTATCCTCCGTCCAGAACCAGATGATCTCGTTGAATCGAGTCACCTCGTAGTTAGTCAGGTACATGTAGTTTGCGAATGAACGCAGCCGCGCCCGCATGGTGGCGGTTCTCTCCACATACAGCTTTTTGCCGTAGTTTCGGTTGCCCAACTGATGGTCGATGAAGGATGCCCGTCCCGTCGAATATACATCGTAGGTATCGGACCTTTGGAATACGCTGCCTTCACCAAGCGAGACGACCCTGACAACCTTCGTATCGAAATACATCCCCACGTCGGGGATGGTCCAAGAAGGCAGAATGACAGTGCCCTGCGGCAGGTCGTTTGGTTCGCGAGTGCGCAGGAACTTGAGTCCTTGCTCAATGATGCCTCGTTGAGCAAGGAAGTAGGCTTGAACCGTCGCTTCCTCGTAGGCCGAATCCCAGCGCTCGTCAGCAGCCCACCTCATGTAGCCCATCCCGGTCGCCACCAACAATGCCGTGATGACCACCGACATGATGAGGATGTTGCCTTCATCCTTATATATATCTTTTTTCCAAATCATGTTTGCCTCCGTTTCACACATTCATCTAAAGACGTTACTCGATGCATCGCGGGATAAGGCTCACTGCGTTATCCCTTTCTTGACGATCAGGTTTTTGTTCCGCATGTACACCCGGTTGTAGTATTCCTTCTCGTAACTCCAATTGTGCTGCCCGGCCGCGATCGCGCGTTTGTTGTATCGCAGTTTAAAGCGCAGGTCGTAGCAGGCGCCGTTGAAATTGGCGTTGCGACTGAAGGCGTCCTGGTGTTCCCACTGATTGGGAGTTAAGGTCCCGAAGGGGGTCATGGTGAACTGAAGAATCTCATAGGACTCGCCGCGCCCCATCCTTCTTGGGGGGAAGGTGTTGTCCAGCGGCCTGTTGTTCACCGTAATCCGACAGGTTCGCAAATCGGCTCGCCATGACTCTGTGTGATACAGGTCATGCACGTAAGGATCAAGGAATTTGATGTCGATTTTGCTGGTGAGGCCCACCCCGCCGCGAACATCAACATCCGTCGCATTACGCAGCTTATGCGTCAACTGCTCGATTACATCGTTGCCGTACTGGTCCATGGCTCGTATTGACCAACTGCGATCCAGTTGCTCCCGGAACGCCATCAGCACAACGGTTAAGCCAAGGATCATAATAGCCATAACGACAACGGAGAGGAGCGCTTCTACAAGCGTCCATCCCCCTTCTCGGACAAGTGCTGACTTCTTTTTCCTCATTCTATGTCACCTCTCTTTCTTGCCATCATTGATGTTCAGTGTGCGGCTGCCCATCGGAATTGCTTCCGATCATAGGGCAGCCGGAACCATTGCGGCGTGGAATGCCACCTCGTGGGGCGGCGCGACCGGAGAGTCGTTCGGCTCCCACCAGGTTACAATGACATAGATCAGGTAATGGTCAACACCCGCTCCTGTCGCTTCGAAGTCAACCTCTCTAATCGCTCCGTAGGCTACATTGCAGTACACGTCATCCAGAACCGTCGAGGGATCCCGCGAATCGAGAATCACTTCTCTCGGGGTTCTCAGGTTGCCGAGCATCGTTGCCCGGTCCCGGAAATCAATGTCGGTGTGGATGCGACCCTGCCAGTACTCTACGTAAGAACGCGCAATGCAGATGGCATTACGGTAGCGCATCTGGAAATCCAGTTGCTCATAACCGTAAAACAGCGCTTGAAAGGTGCCCACGGCGGCAATTGCGATTATCAGCAGACCCACGAAGATCTGGATGAAATCAATGCTGCCTTCGTCCTGTCGCCATGCGTTCGTTAACCCATTCATCACTACCTCCTAATCATGATTGCTGAACCAAGCTAAATGTGCTCCAGACCCAAAGATCAAAGCGACTGTCCGAGGTTTAATCCTATTGATTCAGATCGACCTCGAACAGTTTCGGGTTCTCCGCTACGAGCTGAGCGGTCTCCCGATCAATCATTCCTTTATGCAGCAACCGCTGAAGATCCTGATCCAGCGACTGCATGCCGGATTTTCCGCCCGATTGGATAACCGAGGGAATTTGATAGATTTTGTCCTCGCGGATGAGGTTTCTAACCGCGACGTTGGCGACCATCACTTCAGCCGCCAGGATCCGGCCTTCACCGCCTTTCATGCGAAGCAGCTTCTGCGCGATTACCGCCTCCAAGGACTCGGCCAGCATCGAGCGGACTTGCGTCTTCTGCGACGCTGGAAAAATGTCGATGATCCGGTCGATGGTCTTCGCCGCCGAGGAAGTGTGCAAGGTAGCAAATACCAGGTGACCAGTTTCCGCGGCGGTAAGTGCCAGTGAAATCGTCTCCAAGTCGCGCATCTCGCCGACGAGTATCACATCGGGGTCTTCACGCAGCGCTGCGCGCAGGGCGTTGGCGAACGAGTGGGTGTTCGCTCCCAGCTCCCGCTGGTTGACCAGACAGCTCCGGCTGCGATGATAATACTCGATGGGATCTTCGATGGTGATGATGTGCAGTTCTTTGTACTCGTTGATGTAGTCGATGCAGGCTGCCAGGGAAGTCGATTTGCCGCAGCCGGTGGGACCCGTGAACAGGATCAGACCACGGTCGTGAAGCGATAAATCCTTGAGCACTTCCGGCAAGCCCAGCTCTTCAAACCCGCGTATTTCGGACGGAATCGTCCGGAAGGCAATGCCGTACCCATTTATCTGGGAATAGACATTTACGCGGAAACGCGCCACATCTTCGAGCCGACGCGAAAGGTCAATCTCCTTCATCTCCTGCAGGCGTTCCCATTGCTCAGGCGTCAGAATCCGCTCAATCTCCTCCTCCATCTCCGGAGGAGTCGGAGCGGGGAGATTCAGCTTCTTCATCCGACCATGAACACGGATCATGGGAATGGAACCCGCGGACATGTGAAGATCCGAGGCTTCTTGCGCGACGGCGAATGTCAGTAGTTCGTCGAAAGTCTTCAACTTACTGATTCGACCAGATTTTGTTTTACAAGGACCATACTAAACGAGGAATAACGTGCTTAGAGATCCTCGTCTGTCGGCAAGCCATAACCAGTGAAACGACCCGTCTGCACGTCAAACAACACCACGTGACCGGCGCCGCCCTTCATCTCCGCAGTCGATATCGCTTCGATCTGGTTGACGGGATTCGAGCCGATCAGCGAAAATGTCCATTGACGCTCAGTTCCTTCGTCGATCTCCAAATACTCCAGTTCTTGAAGCTCTTCGATCGAAGTCGGGTCTTCGCCGTAGTCTTGACGATACATCTTCACCGAGTTGTACACAGCGCCGATGGTCGCCTGCGCATCCGATGCGCGAGCGCCCTGAACGTACTGGATGTAGATGGGCACCGAAATAGCTGCCAGAATCGCCACGATGACGACCACGACCAGCACTTCGATCAGCGTAAAGCCGCTGTCCTTACGATTGAACTTGGGGAGCATCTCGTTGTACCTCCTGCTATAATGAGTTGTCTTGTTGCTGTCCCGCTACCTTTTTACGCGACAAGGTATCAATATAATACCTTTTGGTGTGATTGCAACACTTTAAACCAACTAATTTCATTCTTTGAAAAAGTCGCCATAACGCTTGATAAAAAGGTTGAGTAAAGTCCAACTTTAATCCGCAAATCATGTACCAACCACGATTCCCGGACGGCGAAAGGCGCTAACACTATGTAAATGGGATTGTTAGTCTGAACCTGACCACCAACGTCGTCTTCAAAATCACTTAAGGAGGGCTGAGCGGTGTGCAAATGGCACGAACAAAGTGTAAGTTTTGCACACTATCCCTGAACCTTCATGACCTTCGGACCCAATCCTCATGTCGCCTTGCCACCAAATCCGCTGCGTTTCCTTTTGCCGTTCTCATCCGCTACCGCTAAAAGAAATATAACAAGAAAAAAAAGAAATTTCAAATAATAAAAGCCTTTTTTATAATATTTTTTAAGGATTTAGAGTGGATTTGAATGCTGGATGTCGTCTGTCACGCTCGTTCCCCCCCGACGACAGACCGGCCGTATCGCCCGCCAGACGCCGCATTTCAGCCCCTAAGGCGGTATAATGAGGCTCATCCGGCGCCAGATCCGCCGCCTGACGCGCCAACTCGACCGCCTGAGCCCAATCCCCCTGTCCTGCCGCGTCCAACGCCCAGCGTCCCCATATCCGCGCCGCGTTCAGAGCCGCTTCCGGCAAGCCCGGCTGCGCCGTCGCCGCCTGCATAAAACAAGCGAGCGCCTGCTCGTCGTTCCCCAACTCCTGCCAAACCACGCCAAGGTTGTTCCAGGCTTTGCTGTAGCGGGGCTGGATTTCCAGCTCCTTCCGGTATAGCTCCGCCGCCTCGCGGTAATTCCGCTGCTCCCGCGCCGTCTCTGCAAGGTTGAAGTTGACGAACGGTGCTCTGGGATTGACTTTCAGCGCCTCATAATACAGCTTGGCCGCCTCGGTCCTGCGCCCAAGTTTCTCCAGCGCTACGCCCTCGGTGAACAGCCCATAATCGCCTCGATGCGTGTCGATGCCGCTGCTCACCGCGAAGGGCAGCCATATCCCGACCGTTAGAGCTGCCAGCACTGGCAGAGCCGGCTTCAACCGGCGTTCCCTTAACAGCGCAAACAGCGCGCTCAAGCCGCCCATAGCCAGGATAATCATCACCGGCGTCAGAGGATGCCGGAAGCGGGCGTTGACGAAGAAGGTGATTACCGTGAAGAAATAGATGAGTAGGAACAGCGTCAACAGCCTAATCGATGCGTCCCGCCAGTGGAAGGCAATGCCCGCCAGCGCCAGCGGCAGGAACAGCGGGAACCCGAGTTGCAGCATCCACCCCCAGCCGGGAAACTCCCGGGCGTGATAATATAAGTCGCGGTTGTTGGAAATCTCCACGCGATTCCAGAATAAACCCGCCTTGCGGAGGAATTTCCGAATCGCTTTTGCCGGATCCCGCCCGATTTCCCGCCAGCCCTCCGCCCAGAACAGCTTATCGGCTGCGGCTGCGTCTAGCGGCTTCCCGGCGCGGTTCTCCGCCCACTTGCGCACAGTGTCCCAGCTCCAGCCAGCGCCAATGCCGGGGAAGTTGGCGGTCATCCCGTCCGAAGACGGATGACTGCCGATGTAGAAATTCACCCCTCCCTGCGCCGACACCAGCACCGGTCCGGCTCCAGCTGCTATATGCAGGAGCAGAGACGCAAACAGTGGGATCCCGAATCCGGCGCTGAAACGCAGAAGTCGTTTCAGTGGATCCGGATTAAACACCAAGGATAAAAGGGGCACATAGGGAAGATGTAACTTAGTTCGGTTGGGGCGGGAAGCGAGGGCTTGCAAAGCGCTGCTATGACCGCCTAATCTCCAGCCTGCGAACCACAGAAAGGCGATCGGGAAGAACGTCAGTATCATCGGACGAGCCAACGCGCCCAGCCCCAGCAATATTCCGGCCCGCCAGGGGTGAAGCTCAGTTGGATCCCGAAGCAGTTCATTCAAGAATAACAGCTCAAGGAAGACTTCCAGCGTAGTGGGCAATAATTCCATATCGAAATAAACCATCAAGCCCGTGAGAGCCGCCAGCAGACCTGCTGCCAAACCCCAGCGCTCGCTGAACAGCCGCCCGGTCATCCGCTGCACCAACACGCAAGACCACACGCCCAGCGCGAGCTGAAACAGACGCGGCATCCAGGATCCAGCACCGAATATTATATACACTATACCTAATAGAACCGGATACAGCGGCGGCCTGAAGACCAGATCCGCGTCCAGATGCCCGCCTGACAGCGCCAGCGCCATGCGGTGGTAGTCGTCGGCGTCCCACAACGGAACTTGAAAGAAAGGCGAATGCGAGTAGGAGAGCAGATAAACCAACCGTACTATGCCGGCGGTTAGAATCACCGGAGCGGCGGATCCAAGTAATTTGCGCCATCCGATGCCTGAGTTGCCGCTGGATTTTATGGTTTACTCCGATGAAGGTAAAAGACGGTGTTGCGTGGTTTGTGGCTGGCATCGGGATCCGGGTAGTCGGTGGTGTAGTGCAGCCCCCGGCTCTCCTTGCGCCGCAGGGCGCTGCGGATGATAAGGTCCGCCACCAGCGCTACGTTGCGCAGTTCTATCAGCCCGTGGTTGAGCTGATACTGCCGGCACAGGTCATTGACTTCGCGCATGATGAGTTCCACCCGCCGCTTGGCGCGCTCCAGGCGCATGGTGTTGCGGACGATGCCCACGTAGTCCCACATGAGTTTGCGGATCTGGAACAGGTCGTGAGATATCAGCACCATCTCCTCGTCCTTGTAATGTCCTTTGGAATTCAAGGGGTATGGCTGCTCGACCGGTGAAGCGTAATCGGGAAGGTCTTTGACGGCGCGCTGAGCCGCTCGGTGGGAGAAGACCACCGCCTCCAGCAGCGAGTTCGACGCCAGCCTATTGGCGCCGTGGACTCCGCTCCACGCGACCTCCCCCGCCGCGTACAGCCCCGGCAGGGTGGTGCGCCCGTCGAGGTCGGTTATCACTCCCCCGCACATGTAGTGCGCCGCCGGCACCACCGGGATCCACTCATGGGTGA
>CAZCEM010000074.1:0-8238 GCA_964497555.1 uncultured bacterium | reverse complement strand
ACCCTAAATACGTGATGCAACCGATTCGCGCTCGTCGTTCGATGTTTAGAGCCACCTCAGAGTACCTGAACATGAGCACTCAGCTCCGCACCGCCGCTGTGCTTCTGCCCCTCCTCTCGGTCTTCGCCTTTCTTGAGGCGCGCACCATCCGCGTCCCCCAAGATTATGCCCTCATCCAAGGCGCCGTCAACGGCTCCCATGACGGCGACACCGTTCTCATCGCGCCGGGCCTATATGAACAGTCCTTCAGCCTGTCCGGACATAACATCGTGATTTGGGGTGACCCCGCCGACCCCTCGCGGGTGATCCTGGACGGTCAACGCATGCGCCGCGTGATATCCATGACCAATTCCGAGAGACATGCCGCTGTTGCCGGCCTGACGATTCGCAACGGCAGCGCCAGCCAAGGCGGGGGAATATACTGCTCCAACTCAGCCTGCCCCCGGATTTCTCGCTGCTGTTTTGTTGCCAACAGCGCTGATGCAGCGGGAGGCGCGGTCTATTGCAGCCCCGAAGCTGAAGCCGGGGCTTACATTGTCAACTGCACCTTTTACCGCAACGACGCCCCCCGCGCCGATGCGGTTTCGGCGGGAGTGATTTTCCAACTCCGCAACTGCGTCGTGTGGGACGACCAGGACAACATCCAGGAGATAAGACTTGAACGGGACGGAGGACTGATACGCTACTGTGATATACAGGGCGGTCAGCACTCCATCGCCGGCTTGCCGGAGGAGCTGGTGGTCTTCGATTTCGATCCGCTCTTTGAGGACCAAAACCGCTTCGATTTCCGCTTGAGGCGCGATTCTCCTTGCATCGACGCCGGAGACCCCGAGCTGCCGAACGACGCGGACGGCACCATAAGCGATATGGGCGCGTTTACGCACTTGATCGAAGGTCCGGCTGAGCCGCTTTATACTCCAAGAATGGTCGATTTCGGCGTTGTGCCGGTGGACAGCGCTGCCGTTTGTTCGCTGGCGGTTCGTAATATCGGCTCCGAGCCGCTGATAGTAGATGATGTATCCATTGACGGCGATTGCTTCAGCTATGAACGCGACGCCAGCTTTGCCATCAATCCGAGGCAGCGCATTCATCTGCCGATAACTTTCAGATCCGCGGTCGGAGGTGATTGGGAAGGCACGTTGAATATCGCATATCGTAATTTCGGCGAGGACGCAGAACAAATCCCCCTGCGGGGGCAGGCGGTTTATCCGCCGGCCGTTTGCGTAGAACCTTTGGACTTCCTACTCGAGACCGATTCGGCTGGATTCAGCGAGCAGGTGCTGAACCTCGCCAATGACGGCGGCAGCAATCTGGTGTACAGCCTGCGTAAGGAATACGGCGAGCTGCCGCCTGAGTCGGACGGCAATTCAGTCCGCGGTGAGCGGGGAAGCGGTCCGCGGCGGATCGCCGCCGGGGACGTCCTACATCGCTATGTATTGCCTATGGGGCGGACGGTAGGTCTGGCGTGGGACGGCGAGCTGATGTGGGGAGCCTCAGATGCAGGCAGCTATCTCTTCTCCCTGAATCCCGAGACCGGCCGGCTGGAAGACAGCGTCCATATAGACATGCGCCCGCGCGGCTTGGCATACCACGAAGGCCGGTTTTATACCTCTTATCCTTCCACCGGCTCGACGGTGTACATCTATGACAGCGACGGGTTCTATCTGGATCAAGTTGAATGTCCGGTGCGCGACATCTGCGGGCTGGCAATTGACGACCAAAACCATCTATATCTGGCGACTTATCAATTTCAGCAGCTCTATGTTTTGACCTTTGACAGCCTCAAGGTGCTGGCGCGCATAAACATCCCCGACGTCGTTCGCCATCCCGGCTTCAGCTTGACCCGTCTTGATTACCAGCCAACGCATGATAGGGGGCCGTTATGGCTGCTGCTGAGCAGTTTCGACCTGCGGATGTCGCTGGCGGTGCAGTGCGCGCTGGATCAAGACTGGGATCTGACGGAGGTTCAATCCTTTCGACTGCGGGATTACGGCAACACCGGCATCGCCAACGACGGCCAGAATCTATGGCACGGCGGCGAGCAGAACGGCAGTGTCTGGGTGGTCTATGACAACGGCATCCGTGAGCAGACCTGGCTGGCCCTGGAGCGCAGTCAAGGCTCGCTCCGCCCTTGTGAGGACACGGATATCATCTTTTCGGTTGATGCGGACCTGCTGTGGCGAGGTGAATATCACTGCGTGATACACGTTCTGTCGAACGACCCCCATAACCCGGATGTGCCCGTGGCTGTCAGTCTCACGGTGCATACTGAGGCGTCCACACCGGCTGAATCCCCTGCCCTGACGGGAAATTTTCGACTTTATGAAGCTTATCCCAATCCCTTCAATGCCTCCGCTATGATAGCCTACCGGACATCCGGCGCCGGAGTGGTCAGCCTCAGCGTCTTCGACCTGCAGGGGCGGGAGGTGGCGGTCTTGAGGCGGGGATTGCACGAAGCGGGCGAGCATCGAATCGTCTGGCAGCCAACCGGCCTCGCGGCGGGGATCTACTGCCTCCGGATGGAGACCGCCGCGGGAACAGCAGTGAGAAAAGTGGTGTACATGCCGTAAATTATGAATTATGAATTAAGAATTATGAATGAAATCTAATAATTCTTAATTCTTAATTTTATTGTGTTTGGTTTCAGCATTCATGTTTTGGAGGAGTTATCATGTTTGGTCAAAGCAAGCGTTTTAAACTGATGCTCAGTTTCCTGACTCTTTTCAGTTTCACAGACTTCTTTGGGAGGGTTGCCTGCGGAGAGTTAAACAACGGCGAAATACCGTATCTTGAAACAATCGACGACCTTGATGTCTTTATCGAGCCCCAATACCTTGCAGCACAGATTGACACCGGCGAGGTAATCGATTGCGTGGTCAACATCTGTAATGACGGCGATGAGATTTTTATCTATCGGATCGCCGCCGAAAGCGTTCTGTTCTCGCCCAACTCCCTGCCGCGCCGCCGACCGTTGAACACCGGTCCTGACCGCCCGGTGCCCCGGCACAGCTTTGATGGTTCGACGCTGAACCAGATCGGCGCTCCCGATGGCATCACCAAAGGCCTCGCCTTCGATGGACGCTTCCTGTGGGGACTGGTTGAAGATGGGTACTCTTCCTTTCTGACCGCCTTCGACCCCCGTACCGGTCAATCGAACGGTAATGTTCAGGTGGGAATTTTTGGCGACGGCTTGGGTTATCACCGGGGTCGCCTGGCAATCCTCCGCCGCTCTATCCTGGTCTATGTTGATTTTCAGGGTCTTATACTGCAATGCGTGAACCTTCGAACCAACACCACCCATGACTTCAGCTTCAGCGAAGACGATATTTATCTTGTCTCCGACGAGTCGCTTTACGTCCTGTCTCAATCCAGCGGCACCGTCATCGCCAACATCGACGTCCTGGAACAACTGTCCTATCCCCATTGCACGGTCGAAGCGGTCGAGTACGTCCCCGAACATGAACCGTCTCCAATTTGGCTGCTGCTGAAAAGCGAATTAAACCCCCAATTCACATTTGCGGTTCAGTGCAGCCTCAGCTCCGACTGCGAGTTGTGGCGGGTGCTGGACTACTGGCTGGAAGACACCGGCAGCGGCTGTCTGACTCACGACGGGAACAACCTCTGGATGACGGGTGATTCTGCCAGTCATGTCTGGTATCAAGTGGAGGACGGCTTGTCGGAATGCCGCTGGTTATCTACGGACGACGACCATGGCGAAGTGGCGTCTCAAACTGACAGGGACCTGTTCTTTCGTCTGGATGCCCGTCGTCTGAAGCGAGGGGAATACATCGCCGCGGTTCATCTGCTGAGCGGAGGCCGCCCTTCTTTTGACATTGTGATTATGGTCTATCTGACCGTTGCAGATCCCTTGTCTCGCCCACCCTTGAGCGCCGCTACGACGCCGGAAAGCTGCCGCCTCCAATCTATTTATCCCAATCCCTTCAACTGCGAAACGACTATCTGCTATCGGATAGAGAACGACAGCCGCGTATCGATGGCGGTTTATGACCTTCAGGGTCGTCTGGTGAAGCGGCTGCTCGATGGTCAGCAACCGGGCGGCGAGCGTCGTCTGAGCTGGAGACCGGCTGACCTGCCCGCCGGGGAGTACGTGTTGAGATTGCAATCCGGCCGCGGCAGCGATGTAAAAAAGCTGGTGCACCTGCCGTGAATCCACCGATTAATTCAGTGGTTGTTCTGTTGTCGGCTGCCGTAGTGCTGACGGGATTCTCTGCGGTCAGGAGCCGCACTCTTCTAGTGCCGGATGAATACAATACAATTCAAACAGCGCTTAACGCCGCTGAAGACGGCGATACGGTGCAGGTGAGGCCCGGCAGGTATCTTGAAGGCATTGATTTCCGCGGTAGAGAAATCGTCCTGCTCGGCAGCCCGGAAGATCCTGCGGATACGGAGATAGCCAATCCGAATTCGCGGGTGGTGAACTTCACCAACTCTGAGACCGAGAACACGGCGCTCATTGGTTTCACCATCCGCCAGGGTGGTTGCGAGCGCGGAGGTGGAATCATGATACAGAACGCCAGCCCCCGCGTTGAACACTGTCATATAACCAACAACACCGCCATTATGTATGGTGGCGGGATGGACATTGAAGGCGCGGAGGCGCATCCTTCGGTTGTCAACTGCCGTTTCTCCCTCAACCGCGCCATCCGCAACGTTGGCGGCGCCGTGGCTGTTATGCGCCAGGCGGAGCCACTCTTTGAGCGGTGTGTCTTCGACGCCAACTTTGCCGAGTCTCAAGGCGGAGCGGTGTACATCCGCGACGGCTTCAACGCAGAATTTATCAACTGCACCTTTTACTACAACAGCGCCAATACAGGCGGGGCGCTTTACAGCGAGAACCGCAATACGCTGCTGGTCAACTGCATCTTCAGCGACAACCAGCCTCAGCATATATGCAGTTTCCACGACAACGGCATCGGTCGCTACTGCCTTCTATACGGAATCGGCAGAGGCATCGGAGGGGACTACCGGTTGGACGACAACAGCTTCTGGGCTAATCCTGAGCTGGTCAATCCCCGCGAAGGCGACTTCCGTTTAGGTTCCTTCTCGCCCGGCATCAACGCGGGCGACCCGGATTCGCCTCCCGATATTGATGGATCGCGAGCGGATATAGGCGCAGTTGTCTTCGAGCTGGATCCTCAGCCGATGCTGGTTTTCCGACCGGACACCCTCTTCTTTCCCAACACGGGCATCGGCTCGTCGGTTGAGCGGGAGATTGAAATCCGCAACAGCGGCGCGGAGGTTCTTGAAGTCAGCGCCCGAGTGTTCGGCGCGTCATTCACCGTTCAAATGGCGCCGGCGGAGGCAGCGCCTAACGCCTTCCTTACGGTTCCCGTTCGGTTCGAACCTCGGCTGGCAGCGCAATCTCGCGCTGGTCTTGTCCTTTATACCAACGACCCTCGCTGCCGTCAAGCCGCGGTCCCATTGGTAGGACGAGGCTATCCACCGCCCCTGTTGAGCCGAAGGCCTGAAGATTTCACGGAGGATCTGGATTCGGGTGGAAGCTGCGAGACGGTGGTTAATCTCAGCAACGAGGGTGAGGGGGAGTTAATCTGGCGGCTTGAGCTGGAGGGCGGCAACCATCATGAACTGCGCCAAATCGGAAACCGCCTTCCAACAGGACCGCTGAGCGCCGGTTCCTTTCTAAGGATATACGACGTTCCCCTTCGCTATACTTCAGCGTTAGCTTGGGATGGCCGGTGGATTTGGGGCGTTGGCAGCAACCGACTCATCGCCATCGACACGGTTAACGGCGCGATTGAGATAGAAGCAGACCTCTTCCCCACCCCCGACGCGATGACCTTTGTCGAGGGGCGTCTGTGGACTGCGGCAAAGTCGGAGCCCGGTCGTTTTCTCATATATGACCGAGAAGGACGCTTCGTCGAAAGCCGTGAATCGCCTGTTGATACTACTATAGGTTTGGCTTATGACGGCGCGGGCAGGTTGTTGATTCTGACCTCGGCTCAGTTGCTGCTTTCGACGCCGGTTGATGATATTTCCCTTATCGACCACGTGGACCTGCTTCGGCCGTTCGACTTTGAGGGCTTCCAATGCCAGGACATCGCCTTTATGCCGGGATGTTACGGCGGGCAGTTGTGGGTGTGGTGCGAGCGGACGCAGACGAGCGAGTATTATTTAGCGCGGATGTGGCTGCGTTCTGATGGAAGCCTTTCGCTGGCGGAGAGCTTTCCGCTGCGCTGCGGCCGCTTCCCGAGCTTGGCTCATGACGGGCGGAATGTCTTGTGGGGAGGCTCGGAGATTATGTATGCCTGGTTCGCGCTTGACGACGGCATCGACCAACCGTCCTGGCTGATTGTTGATCCGATGGGAGGCCGCATCGTGCCGCAAGGCGATGAGGATGTTTATTTAACCTTCGACGCCTACGGGCGTCAGCCGGGTCGGTATGAAGCGGCGCTGCATTTTTTAACCAACGAACCGAACGGAGCGGACGCTGAGATTACCGCAACTATGGTTGTGCGGGACGGGCGAACGGTTCCGGATGCGGATTTGCCGGTTCCGTTGCCGGTGACGCTTCTTTTGGAAGCCAACTTTCCCAATCCTTTCAACGACCGGACGACGTTCCGCTACGCGCTGCCTCAGCCGGGGGCGGTGGCGCTGGAGTTGTTCGACGGCCGGGGAGGCTTGGCCAAGCAGGTGAACGCAGGCCTTCATGCCGCCGGCTGTCATACGGTCACTTTGTCTTGTCAGGATCTGCCCTCAGGAGCTTATTGGGCAAGGTTGACCAGCGGGGGGATTTCACGCGTTGTTGAGGTGCAGGTGGTGAAGTAGCCCGATTATAAACGTTTAACATTACTTTGGTATTAAGGGGTGCATTTTTTGAACAACGGAGAAAATGCGTCGAAGACGCATCATTCCAGCGAAAGCTGGAATCCATTTAGTTAATTCCGGATTCCCGCTTTCGCGGGAACGACAGAAGATGCAAAAAAGATTAGGTCAACACGAGTCTTGACATTATCCCTCTGACTTTTCTTGCGGCGAGAGTTCGCCCTTCACCTTAATTCGCAGGCAAACAAAGAATCCCGCCACCGCGATCGCTCCCGCCAGCAGGAACACGTACCGATATCCGAACGCTGTCCAGATGTAACCTGACAGCACCGGCAGCGTCATTGCCACCGCGTGGTCGATGGTTATCCCCGCTGAAACCGTCGGCGTCAGGTCCGCCGAGTCCTCGAGTATCTTCTTCAAATAAGTCGTCCGAGCTATCCTCAGCGCGAAGAGTACGATGTCAAACACATAAGCGGCGTACAATGCCCACAGATGATAGGGTGCTGATATTAGGTCCGCGGCAAAGGCGTAGGTCAGACACACCAGCATCAGTATAACTTCGTCCGCCGCCAGCACCGTTCGTTCGCCCAGCCAGTCGATTACATCCCCCAGCAGCGGACGGAATACCACTCCCAGCGTGGCGGCGATAAAGTACAACAGGGCGATGGTCGATACCGGCACGCCGTTGACCGCCACCAGCACCCAGCTCCCGAACGCCAGAAAGATTTGCTTGCGAATCCCGAACAGGGCGCTGATGACATAGAACAGATTGTACCTCCGCTTGAACACCAGCCGTTTGGCGGGCGGTTCTCCCCGCCCCAGGTTCAATTGAAAATACATGGCTCCCGCCAGCAGCGTAAAACCGCTGACAATCAGATAGAACAAACCGAATCGGTCGCCAAACAATTTAGCAATAATATATATCAAACCTACGCCGACAATTTGTCCCAGATTGCGCGCGCCGCCGAACTGCCCCAGCCGATGTCCTTCGGCGCCATGACGCGACAGCTTCAAACCGATGACGCTGTCAACAGTAAAAATCATATGATCGCCCAGCGAATACAAGATAATCCAGACCACCAGCATGGTCATGCCCGGCGTGAGGTAGCCCAGCCCCAGCGCTCCCACAGTCGCCATCAACATGGCTAACGACGCCATGCGCGTTTCGCGCATGAATATCGTCAAGAAGCCGGACACCAGCACGATGAGAAAACCCGGCAGCTCCCGTGGGAACTCCAGCCAGCCTCGGATTTCGGCGCCGAGGTGATGCACTTCGGAGAGGTAGTTGTTCAACACCGACTGGTTGATGCCGCTCGCTGCTCCGAAGAATAAGGTTGCTGTCAGCGCCAGCAGCAGGTCGCGGCGGGCGGGGTGCAGTAAGGTTTTAAAATCTGGCACCGTTTAACCGAAAAACTTTCGCCGCAGCGGGATTTA
>CAZCEM010000073.1:0-8243 GCA_964497555.1 uncultured bacterium | reverse complement strand
GGACTGAAGTCCGCCCTCAAAGAGAAAGGGGCAGTTTTCTGGGAAATGACAGCGTGTGTCAAGTATTTTCTGCCCCCTTAATAATAATTGGAATTCTGATAAAGGAATTCCAGAACTAAAGCCCCAGAATTTCCTTGATCTTCGCCAGCAGCGCATCCCGGTCGATGGGCTTCTCGAAATAGCCGGCCGGCGGTGCGACCTGTCTGCGGGTTTTAATGAACTTCTGGAATTCGCCAGATACGCCGGTAACGATGACCACCGATATAGCCGAAGTAGCTTCGTTCGCCTGCAGGTCGCGATACATCCGCACCCCGGATTCCTCCGGCATGGTGATGTCCAGCGTGATGAGGTCCGGTTTCTCCGACAGCGCCAGTTCCAGGCCCTTCTTGCCGTTCTCGGCGGTGATGGTTACAAAGCCGTTGTCTTCCAGGAATGTCTTCAGATATAATGTGACATCCGGCTCATCATCAACAATCAGTATTTTCCGAGCGGCAGTGTCGCTCATGTATAGGCTCTCCTCTATGGTTTCAAGGTCGTGAATGGTTTAATCTACGGAGTGGCTCATTTCTTCTTCAGCGCGTCCAGCGCCTTCTGCAAGGCTTCAGGATCTGCTGCTGCCAGCGACTTATTGATCTCGTCGCGGAGCTTGTCGGTGTCGTTATCCGGTTCGGACGGGGCTTCCAATCCCAAGAGGTCTGAGACCGCCCGGACGTAGGAATGCGGCTTGACTGGCTTCTCCAGATAAATTCCCTGCCCCGACATGGTCAGAGAGTCGAAATCGGCTTTGCCCAAATCGTCGCGGGCGTGACCGGTTACGATCAGCACTGGTATCTTGGACAGGCTTTTATCTCTCTTGAGTTCTTGAAAAAACTTCGCGCCGGGATACTTCGGCATGACCAAGTCCAGCGAGATTAAATCCGGCGGCTCGCGGTGCACCGACTCCAATGCCTCACGTCCGTCGGTCGCGGTCCCCACCCGAAAGCCGGCGTCTTCCAGCGCGGTGCGAAGGTAATCCCGCACGTCCGCTTCGTCGTCCACCACCAGAATGTATTTCTGACTGGGCGTTCCCATCTATCTCATCCTTTTATGGTAAGGTCACTTCTTGCGATGATTCTTAACGCGCCTCCATCCTCTTGGAGGGCGGACTTTCAGTCCGCTCTACGCGGGCACGGAGTCCCGCGCTACCAGTAGAACGGGCGTCCCGCCCGTTTTTAGGGCGGACTTTCAGAGTCTATCTGACAATTAAATTTTTCACGCATTTCGAACCTCGTGGCATCATTCCAGCGAAAGCTGGAATCCATGCCACAAACTGTATGTCCTTATGAGTAATGAAAATATGATCCGAAGACTGGATTCCAGCTTTCGCAGGAATGAGGCGCCTTCGGCGCATTCCCGAATTATCGGACAGACTCTGAAATGCCGCCCTCCAAGGTGAAGATGTCCTCGACCGGGACTGACTTTAATCTTCGCTATCCTTCACCTGCACCATCAGCGCCTGCAAACGGTTTCGGGGCAGTCGAATGCGGAAGGTTGATCCTATCCCCTCTTCTGATTCAACCTCCATGCTGCCGCCATGCTCTTGAACAATCTTGCGGGTGGTCAGCAGCCCCAGTCCGGTGCCTTTGCCGCCCTTGGTAGTGAAAAAGGTGGTGAACACCTTCTGTTTTACTTCCCTATCCATGCCGGTGCCGTTGTCCTGCACCTCGATTATAAGGTCGCCGCCCTCGTCGCGGGTGCGGATGCACACCTGACCGTGCTCGCTCTCCTTCCACATGGCAGCGTCAATGCCATTGGACACCAGATTGGTCAGGCAGGCCTCCATGCCTTCCGGATCCAGCGGCACCGCTGGCAAGTCAGCCTGCAGGTCGCAGGACAACTCAATCCCTTGCTGCTTGGCGGCGTCAAAGTACAACTTTACGATGTCCCGTGCGAGGTCGTTGGGTTGAATCAACCGCAGGCGGGGCATCCGCCCCTTGGCGAAAGCCAGAAAGTCCTTCACAAGGTCGGTGGTCTTGTTGAAGTTTCGCTGCAACACGTCCCAGCCACTGACGATGCGGCTGGCGTCGCCCTTCCGCAGACCGGTATCGACCATGTACATGCCGCCTTCCAGCCCCATCAGCAGGTTTTTAATGGTGTGCGCCAGCCCGGCAACCGTCTGTCCCACTGCCGCCAGCCGCTCGTTATCGAGTTTCTCCCTTTCGAGCTGCTTGATAGGTCGCAGGTCGTTGAAAAACGCGGCTCGCCCTATCTTCTCTCCGGCGCTGCGCAGTTCCACGGCATGGAAACTGACGGGCACCCGCACGCCGTCGATGGTCTGGATTTCACTCTCAGCCAGGTTGGCAATAACGTCGTTCTTGCCGGTCGGCGCAAAGAACTCCACCGGCAGCAACGGCTTCATATCCTCCGCAGAAATCATCTGTCCGGCGTCCAGTTCCAGTATCTTTTTGGCGGTCTCGTTCAACATTCGAGGTTTGCCGGCTTGGTCGATGGCGATGATGCCGGTGGCGGAGTTTTTAATCAGACTCTTGTATAAGTCGCGGGTTTCGCGGAGCGTTCGTTCGAGATTCTTCTCTTCGGTGACGTCAGCGGCGATTTCAATTACATGGGCGACGCCCTCCTCCCCCCGCGCCAAAGGAGCCGTTGTCACCATGTAATACGAATCATCTCCGAGAACCGTGATGCCCTTCTGCGGCGCGGCGTGCTCTTTGCCGTCCGCGAAGGTCAGTGCCGCCGGGCAGTCGGGACAGGGCTTAGGGCGGCGCTTATAAACCTGAAAACAATGCCGTCCCCGCGCCTCGCCGAAGGTCTCACAAAACTTCTCGTTGGCGCGGATTATCTTGTAGTCTTTGTCGATGATGGTGATGTAACAAGGCACGCGCTCGAACAGCAGGTTGTAATGCCGCTGCCAGCGATGCACCTCGGTCACGTCAGTGGACATCTCCACAACGTACTGCACCTTGCCGGCGTCATCACGGATGGGCGCGAGGTGAACGACATAGTGGCAGGTTCGTCCAAAGTTGTCAACTCCGGTCTCGTCGGAAACGCGCACCTTGCCGTCCGAGAAGACCAAATGGGCTTCGCATTGCGAGCACTTTTCGCCGCGCTGCTTACATACTTCAAAGCAGAAGCGTCCCTCCCACTCGCCGAAATACTCCTCGAAGTTTTTATTGGCGGCGATGACCTTTAACTCACGGTCGATAACCGCGATATTCAGCGGCACGATGTCGAACAGCCGCCGACCGATCAACTCCGAGAGTTTTCCCGGTGGAAGATACTCCGCCATTTACAGGAGGTCCCAGTCGATAAAGCCTTCCTTAACATCCACCATGGCGTTCACAATCAGCTCCACCAGCCCGCCGTAGTACAGCCCCGATTTCTCTTTGGCGCCGTAATAATCGAACATATCCCGGAACTGACCCTTACAGTTGGAGCAGGGCGTGCAGACGTATTTCTTGACCGTCGGTCCCGGCTCGACGTCAGCAAAGGCGTCCAATATCTGCTTGAATTTCTTACGCCCGCTTATCTGGTGCCGCCAGTCTTGGAAGTTATTCTGAGACATAATAGCAAATCCGCTGCCCCCTCCGCAACAATAGTTTCGCACTCCGTTCGGCTGCATCTCACGAAACAGCGGCGCGATATATCTCAAGACCTTTCGCTGCGGCTCGACCACACCCATAGCCCGCACAAGGTTGCAGGGGTCGTGCAATGTCACCGGGAAGTTGTTGCGGCTAGGATCGAACTTGAGCCTGCCGCTGAATACGATGTTCTCCATCAGCGTCATGGCGGTTTCACGGGGAACGGCTTGAGTCAAGCGGTCGGCGATGACGCCCAGAGCCTTTGATTCGTGCCCGCATTCCCCCATGACGATCTTTTTGACGCCCAGTTTTTTAGCGATCTCAAAGTGCTTGAGGGCTACGCGCGCCAATTGCACGTCGTCGTACCAAAGCCCATAGTTCACGCCGTCATAGCCGGCGACTTCGCTGGACAGCGTCCAAGTGATACCCGCGGCGTCCAGCAGCAGGGCGAAGCAGCCGGGATTTTCGGGCCAAGCCAGAAATTCACCGGCGTTGTGTATCAGCAGCACATCGACGCCGGGAACGTCCCACTTGGTCTCGACCTTGATGCCGGTGCGTTCGGTCATATCCTCATCGATGAACTCGACGTTGTCCTTGACCACCAGCGCGTTCATGCCGGTGCTGGATCCGACTCTTAGCTGTTGGACAGTGCCCTTCTCGTGCAGGTCTTTGGGAGCGAAGCCCAATTCCTGGCTGAACAGCTTGCGCAGTTCGTGGGTGATTAAGCCGTTATCGACCCCAATGGGGCAGCTCTGGGCACAGCGGCGGCACAGTGTGCAGCGGTAAGACAGTTCCAGCAGCCGCGAGATAAGCGTCCAGTTCAGCTCGATGTCGCCATTGCCGAAGGTGCTTAACAATCCGCCGCCTTTAACGTACTTGAAATACAGCCGCCGCAGGATTTCCGAGCGGTAGGTCGGGCGATAGACTTCGTTGCAGCCGCTGGCTTCGTATATGGGGCAGTCGTCGATGCAGGTCTGGCATCGGGCGCAGTGCTCCATGGACAGCGTCAGCGGCTGCAGGAAGGTCCAGTTGTTTTCAGGGCTGAACAGCTTCTTCAAGCCGGAAATAAACGCCCGGACGTAACGCTCCTCCTCCTCTTTGGTCTTGGGCTTGGGCACGCCGACGCACAGCGTATCGTCGAGCGTCGCTTCCAAGGCGGCGCGGGTCTGCTCGTTCATGGCTTTGAAGCCGGGCAGTTCCTCCGTCTTGTCGTAAGGCGGCGGCAGGGGCAGCAAGTTCTGCGGATCGACATGCGCCAACTGCGGCGAGGGGATGCTTATATCCTTAATTCTCAGAATCTTTCTTTTTACAGCAGCGCTCATCAATGTTTCTCCTCAGCTTTGGAAGGAACGCCGCTGGTGACGATGTCAACCCAGTTCTTCTTACCGTCGGCGCCGATATGGGGAGCGGCCCAGGTGACTGTTTTCATCAGATAGGGGGTGACTTTTTCTTGAATGCCCTTTCCGGGCAGGTTGGGTGTATCCTCCCATTTTACTGAGTGATACAGGAAGTATTTCGTGAAAAAGTGCGACATGTGGGTAAAGGGCATGTAAAGAATAAAAAACAACGCCAAACCGATATGAATCCAAGCCGCTAACGGCAGGCTGACCGCCTGTGAAGGCTGAATCAGACCGGCGTAGAAACCTGAGATATGGGAGACGAAGGAAGCATCCGTCGCCAGCCACCACAGCCCTGCGCCGTATATACTCCCTAAAATAAGAATATTAAAATAATGAGCCGCGTTGCTGAATGGAATCAAACGCGGATCGAACAGCCGCTTGTACAGCATTATCAATGAGCCTATCGTTCCTACCGCGCAGCCCGCCCAGGCGATGACGCCCACCAGACTCAGGATGACCAGCAGGCTCACGCCGAAATAGTCCAGGACGGTGTTCAGCGCCAGCAGCCCGATGTTGCCACTCAGCAGATACAGCCCCAGATGCAGCGGGTAGCTTCCCCACCACAGGGAGCGATGGTGTTCCCAGACGCCCTTCAGCAGAAATATCTCCGGAATCATCACCGCCCACTGGCCGAAGGGATTGTGCTGCGGCTTCTTTGTCCACCAGTTCACCTCTTCGAGGATCGAACCGCCGTAACGGGCGCGTTCTTTCTCATGCGGCACCGGATACAGTTCCCAGCGCAGATGCACCGGCATTCGCGCTATCCGCGCCGCCCGACTGACAACCGCGCAAAAAAACACGAGCGCGATTACCGCAACGATGATCTGAATGATGTTAAGGTCCTCCTTTTCAGACTGGACATTTTTCAAAAGGTTTATTTTCGGAATCACCGGGTTCTTTACCCCCGCCCCGGCCCTCCGTGAAGGTTCGTATTAACGACTTGAGGTCTTCGGTGCAGTAAGCGCCGAAGCGATAGACTTCGCAGGTGCGGCAGTCCGGCTCGCCCAGACAGCCGCGGTTCTCGTGCAACACCCAGCAAGGACGACGCGAATCCACCGACGCCGGGCAGTTCTCGCGCTCAGCGTCGGAGCAGCGCTTCAACTCCCAGCAGGGTATCAGCGTCAGTATGCGCAGGAGGCCTTCGAGGTTCAAGCCCTTGCGCTTAATCATGCTCTGAATCAGGCGGATCCGCTCCAGGTCTTCCAGTGACAGCATCCGCCGGTTGGTGGGGGTGCGGTAGAAGATTATCAGCCCGGCGGCTTCGTACTTGCGCAGCGCCGATTCCGACAACCCGGTCAAGTGCGCGGCCGCGCCGATGGAGATGACCGGTTCGGTCAGTCCCACGCCCGGATGCGGCGCATGGTTCTTCAGCCAATCTTCAAAGTGCTTCTTCAAATTGCCCGCGTCATCGACAAGCTTGAGCTTATCTTGAACTCTTTGTTAAATGATTCACACACTCACAAACGAAAAGATAGATAATCTTGACTTTTTAGTCAAGGTTATCTGTACTTGAAGTGATGGAGAGGGGAAAAAAGCGGAAACGAGTCGGCAGGTCGATGTATTGCATTTAAACACTAAGAGCACAAAGGGCACAAAGAATAACTCTTTGTGCCCTTTATGTTCTTTGTGAGCTTTGTGTTTGAAAGACTTAGATCGATGCGATCTCCCGTAGGATGCTTCGCGCGATGACCGTCCGCTGAATCTGGTTGGTGCCCTCGTAGATCTGGGTTATCTTGGCATCGCGCATGAACTTCTCGACCGGATAATCCCGCATATAGCCATAGCCGCCGAATATCTGTACCGCATCGGTGGTGACCCGCATCGCTGTGTCGCTGGCGAAGACCTTGCACATAGCCGATTCCTTGGAGACCTTATCGTTACCAGCGTCTATCATCTTGGCAGTGGCATACACCAGCGCCCGTGCCGCTTCGATCTGCGTCGCCATGTCCGCCAGCATGAACTGAATCGCCTGGAAGGTAGAGATGGACTTGCCGAACTGCACGCGCTCGGTGGAATACTTGGCAGCCAGATCCAACGCCCCCTGTGCGATGCCCAACGCTTGCGCAGCCACGCCCGGACGGCTGCGGTCCAGCGTCGTCATCGCCACCCTGAATCCCAGCCCTTCCTTGCCGATGACGTTCTCCGCCGGCACCTCGCAGTCCTCGAAGATGACCTCACTGGTTACAGACGCCCGAATGCCCAGCTTGTCTTCGATTTTCCCATATCTCAGTCCCGGCATGCCGTCCTCAACGATGAACGCCGTCGCGCCGCGAGTGCCGCGCTCAGGATCAGTGGAGGTTATGACGGTATAAACCTTCGCAACGGAGCCGTTGGTGATGAAGCGCTTGGTGCCGTTCAGAATGTAGGCGCTGCCTCTCTTGACGGCGCGGGTCTGGATGTTGCCTGCGTCGCTGCCGGCGTTGGGTTCAGTCAGGCAAAATGCCGCCAGCTTCTTACCCTCAAGCAGGTCTGGCAGGAAGCGCTTCTTCTGCTCCGGAGAACCGTCCAGCAAGATTGGGAAGGTGCCCAGCGCGCTGCCTGCCACCGCCAGGGCTATGCCGCCGCAAATCCGCGACAGCTCCTCCGTCACCAGCACCAGATCCATCACCCCCCCGCCGGATCCACCCCACTCTTCAGAAGCGATAACGCTGAAGAACCCTGCTTTGGCAAACTCGGTGACCATATCCCAAGGGAACGTGCCGTCCCGGTCATGTTTGGCAGCCACCGGCGCAACCTTTTCGCGCGCCACCCGCCGCGCCAGCGCTTGTATCTCCCGCTGAGCATCCGTCAGCATGTAGTCCATGTATTATGTCCTTGTTTTATGCAGAAGGACAGACAAGATTGAGTTCGTTGAAATATTTTTGAGACCGCTCGAAACTCGTCTTTGCGAATCAGCCGGAGGCTGATGAAGCAATCTTTGCATGGCTTCGCTCGCAATGACGCTTTCAGCGCGTTGCTGTTGAATACAGCAAAGAACTTAAGACTGCCTGTCCTTCGACGTCAACTTATATTAATGGGGGCAGAATCTATTGGGCATTAGTTGTCATTCCCGCGATAGCTGGAATCCAGAAAATGCGCTAAAGGCGCATCATTCCAACGAAAGCTGGAATCCAGAAAATGCGCCAAAGGCGCCTCATTCCAGCGAAAGCTGGAATCCATTTAATTTAAATCTGGCTTTCCGCTTTCGCGGGAATTGTCATGGTGGCTTCCCCACCACGGAAGATGAAAATAGCAGCAACCGCAGGGTGCGGACACCCTGCGGCACACT
>CAZCEM010000072.1:0-8281 GCA_964497555.1 uncultured bacterium | reverse complement strand
GGAGGCCCGACCTACGCGCTTTGAAGGGGCTATTTTCTGGGAAATGACAGCGCGACTGCCCCTCAGGCGCCAGATCCCCCACGTCAGCCTCATATTTTCTCATAAAAGAGAGTTTTTCAGCAGACCCTAATTATTAAGGGGGCTATTTTCTGGGAAATGACAACGAATGACGAAATGAATTGGCACCAAGTATAGTTTTATTGGTTATATGAGACCATTCCAAAAAAGTAGAGGCACGGATGATTCCGTGCCTCTAAATTCACAGCCTATCTTTTAAAACCCGGTCTTTACAGTCCGCGCTGGATAGCCATGCCGAGTTTGAAGATCGGGAGATAGATGGTGACAATAATAGAGGCCACCACCGCGCCAATCGATACGATCATAAAGGGTTCGATCAGCGAAGTCAGACGTTCGACGGCTGCGTCCACCTGCTTACCATAAAAGTAGGCGGCTTTGTCGAGCAGCCGGTCCATTTCGCCGGTCTCCTCACCAGTGGCGACCAACTGAATCAGGGTGGGCGGAAAGGCGTCGGTCTTTTTCAGAGCCACCGATATCGCGTAACCATCCTTGATCAGCATCTTGGCGGTTTCCAGGGAGCGGACAATCACGCGATTTCGGACAACCCGCTGAACATGCCCTATGCTCTCCAGCACCGGCACGCCGCTGCCCAGCAGAATGCCGAAGGTTTTCGAGAACTTGTTCATAATCGAGAAATTCACCAGCATACCGAAGACGGGGAAGTGCAGCTTTATAGTATCGAACACGAGTCCCCCGCGTTCGGTCATGGATAAAATCCATCCAATGAAAATTGCCACTATTACAATGCCGACAACCGGGAAGAAGTTTCGGCTTAATAACTGAGAAAGCGCAACCAAAGCGCGCGTGGGTCCGGGCAGCCTAGCGCCGAACTTGGCGTAAATCTCTGCAAACTGCGGCACCACAAACAACAGCAGCCCAGCGACGATAGCGGACATGAAACATGCTACGAACAACGGATACGATAAGGCGGAAACCACCTTGCGTCTGGTGTCAGCCATGACTTCCAAATAGTCGGACAGTTCTTCCAAGATGACGTGCAGCGACCCTGAAATCTCGCCGGCATGAACCAAAGCGACGTACAGACCATCGAAAACGCCAGGATGCAACGACAGCGCTTCCGACAGGCTCATCCCTTTCTTAAGATCATTGGCAACCCGCGCCAAGATCTTGCGAAACTTAGAGTTCTTCTCTTCCACCATCAGATTGCTAATAGACTTTTCAATGGTCAGACCAGCAGAGAACATGGTGGAAAGCTGGCGCGTGAAAAACACCAGCGACGCCAGCGGTACATGGTTCTTGATTCTCTCAAGATTGGTCTGAATCTGTTCGGCAACCGACGGCATCGCCGCATCACCCATTGCAGACCGGATCTCCCGCAAAGAAATGACCTTTAAGCCCTTCTTTGACAAGGCTTGCATTGCCGCGTCGAGACTGGCAGCCCTTATCCGGTCTTCGCGGCGTATGCCTTTGGGGTCGGTTACAACGTACTGAAATTGAGGCATAAACTATCCCTGGATGTGCCCGCAGGCTAAAATTAATCCTCGTACTCTTGAACGGTTACGCGAAGCACTTCGCGGATGGTCGTTATCCCGGAGGAGATCTTACGCAAAGCCGCTTCTCGCAGGGTTACCATGCCCTTGCGCAAAGCTTCTTCGCGGATCTCTTCCTGATTGGCGTTGTCGAAGATCATTCTCCGAATGAGCCCTTTCACTTCGAGCAGCTCAAAGATGCCGATACGGTCAAAGTACCCGGTGTTGCGGCAGTGCACGCAGCCTTTCCCGCGATAGAACTTTATCCCCTTGTACCTTTCCTTTTCATCGTCCGTCATGTTCAACGCGGTGAGTTCTGTTTCGTCGGGCTCGTACTCAATCTTGCATCTCTGGCAGATGCGGCGCACCAGACGCTGCGCCATCACTAACAGTATCGAGCTGCCCACCAGAAACGGAGGCACCCCGATGTCGATGAGACGGGTGATGGTCGCCGGCGCGTCGTTGGCATGCAAGGTGGTGAATACAATGTGACCGGTCAAGCTGAACTTGATGGCAATGTCAGCGGTTTCACCGTCGCGGATCTCACCAATTAGCAGTTTGTCGGGGTCTTGGCGCAGAATTGAACGAAGAGCAGCCGAAAAGGTCAAACCTATCTTGGGTTTGACCTGCACCTGGTTGATGCCTTCCGAGTGATATTCCACCGGGTCTTCTACGGTGGTGATGTTGTCGTCTTTGGATTTAATTTCGTTCAAGGAGGCGTACAAGGTGGTTGACTTCCCACAACCGGTCGGACCGGACACGATAACCATGCCGTATGGCTGGATGATGGTGCGCTTAAAGATCCGGAACATGTCGGAGTCAAATCCGAGTTGGGATAGGGAACGACTGAAGGCGGATTTGTCCAATAAACGCAGCACCACCTTCTCGCCGTTCACACACGGAAGAATCGAAACCCGGACGTCAACCTCTTTTTCGATGCTTTTAATCCCAAAACGACCGTCTTGAGGCAGACGCTTCTCCGCAATGTTCAATCGGGAAATGATTTTTACACGCGAGATGATGCCGGGATGCGAGGAGGTCGGCGGGGTCATCACTTCCTGGAGCACCCCGTCGATGCGGTATCTCACCGAAACGTAATCGTCCTGATTCTCAATATGGATGTCGGTCGCTCTCTCTTTAAGAGCGTCCGCGATAATCAGGTTGACCAGTTTGACGACCGGTGCATCTTCGAGGGCGGTATCGGTCTTGGTCATATCGACCATGCCCTCTTCCTCATCGTCGGATTCGACGAATATCTGAAGATTGCCAATCGCATCCTCAACTTCCCCGGCTTTCCGAATCCGAACGTACAACTGCTCGATTGCTTGACGGATGCCGGAGGGGGTCGCCAAAGCCCCGATTACGCGCTTGTCGGTGAGTTTCTGGAGGTTGTCGATGGCGATGATGTCCTCCGGATCCTCCATCGCCACGATAAGATTGCCGTCCTTCAACGCGTGAGCGACAAGGGTATTCTCACGCGCAAACGCTTCCGGGATGATCTTTATTACGTCTTCTTGGCCTTCAAGTAGTCTTTCATTCGAGATGAAAAGTATATCCGACTGACGCGCCAGCGCCGAATAAACTTGCTCTTCAACCGCAAATCCCAGCTTGATCAGAATAGCGCCGATTCGGTCGCTGGAGTACTTCTGCTCGCTAAGGGTTTTCTTAAGCTGTTCTTCCGTAATGACTTTTTCGGCTAAGAGGATCTCTCCCAGCTTGGCGAAAGGCGAAATGTTGCTTGAAGCTTCCATCAGGTTTTATGTAACCCAAAATAACTTTCAGCTAAAGGCTTTTAAAGTTGTAATCCACAGCCATCGGTGAATCCCCGCTGCAACGCACCGTCTCTGCGTTAAAATAGTGAATATCAAAGGGTCAGGGCGCATAAAACATGCGCCCTGACCCTTAAAAGGATTTACCTGCCAGCGTGCCTGGTGAAGAAGATGAATCCCGGATCAGCCGATACGTCATTGTAGCCCTCAACTTGGGCGTTGATCTGCACGGTTACTTCCAAAGTGAAAGGATCCAGGAAGATGTCATCCATCTCGGCTTCCAGGAACACCGTAGCCTGACCGGGCAACTCGTTGTTCTCTCGGTCTTGAACACCCGTCAACTTCCGCGCCGGATCTGGGAAGAACTGCACGTACCGGTTGGTGTCGAAGTTGTACCAAGAGAACCGCGAACGGTTGGAGGTGAACAAGATGGGACCGTTGTTGATCAGAATCTGGTGCCCGTCGGTCAAGACCACCCAGCAGCGAATAATGGCGTGGGGGTTGTCCGCGTTAAACATCCAGTTTCCGGGGTCAACGTTCAGCTCCAGATTGCCCTCCTGCAACGGCAGAATGTGCTCCCGATTGCCGATAATCTGCCCGCGCAGGGTCTGCACCTCGGCTGTGATCTCAATCGACTCAAATGTGTTCTGACTGTTGTAGACCATATCTGAGTAAGCCAAGCCAAGGATTGAGACGCCTGCAGCGCCAACGTTCCCCGTGCTGCCGGGGTCAATATTGGCAATGTCGGGACGCACCCCAAACACAACCGGCCAGTTATTCGCCACCGGGTTGTTGTGGATGTCATAGACGCGCGCTGAGACTTCCACAGACCAGGAGCCGCCGCCGGCGTCGATACCGTCATCGTTGACGTCGATGCTCATCCACATCGGCGGACCTGATACTACCGCCACACGGGAGAGAATAATGAATATCTCGCGTTGATTCGGGGCTCCGGAATCCGCCCAGGTGGCGGCTTTGATCAGCTTGCCGCCGATCTGGTCGCCTGAGTTCAGCGTCGCCAGCGCTACGCCTTGAGACGTCTGCGAGAAGAAAAACGATGAATCCGCTCCAATGGTGGCGCCTGCCGGAGGAGGCGGTTCGTTGAGCAATTCAAACTTAACCGTCACCGGGCGTTCCACCAGATTTCCGTTCGCATCTCGGACGGTGGCTCTGAGGGTGGAGGTGGTGATGCCGCCCGTGTTGGCCACGGCGATCTCCAGCGGATCCGCTGTCAGCGATATTGAGTTGGGCGTGCCGGAAATGAAGGTTATGGTGTTGGTTCCTGTAACGGTTCCGGTAGCTCCGTTGGCTGTCGCGGTGATGATTGCCAATCCCGCTTCCACGCCCGGTCGAACCTGCGCGACGGCATTGCCGGCTTCATCGGTGATGGCCGACGGCGTGATGGAGGCTCCATGGTCAATGGTGAAGTTGACCGGTGTGCCCTGACGAACAGGACTTCCGACGGTGTCCATCACAATTGCAGTGACCATCGCCGTCGCGGTGGGGTCGTTGGTCATTAATTCGCGCGGATTGACGTTCACCTGAATCTGGCTGGGTGGACCAGAAATCAGGTCTATCAGCACCTCGTTGCTGTAAGCAGTATCCTGCGGCGTCATCACTAAGGCGGACAAGGTGTCTGTCCCGACCTGGTTGCCGGCTATGTAGAAGGTCTCCGCAGCACCGGCGTTTCCCGCGATAGGCACGACCGCCTCTGTGAATGAGCCAATTATCGCGTCGAAACTGACTCGCGTGCCCGCCGGCGCCGGTGAACCATCGGCCAGAAGGCAGGTCGCGCGGACGGAGGTTGAGTCGCCGCTGCTCGCCATCATCACCCGCGCGTTGGCATGCAGGTTTATGGTGGTTACCGGGTTCCTCTCCGCGATGAGGATTCTCAAAGCGGCTGTCAACCCCATTGGCTCGTACTTCGCGGTAATCAGCACGGAGTCCGGCATGCCTTCCGCGTTGGTGGAGGGGACGCCGGCGTCGTCAAAGACCGTTGTGGCTTTCCCCACCGAGTCGGTCACAATAGGCGACTGCACCACCGAACTCGCGAAGGAGGATGTGAACTTAATCTCCTTTCCGGCGAGAATCTGCCCGTCCGCGTCTTGAAGAATGGCAACAAGCGTCGCAAAGGACAATCCGGTGCCGTCCGCCCAAATGAAGTAGCGGTCGGTTTGCAGCGTTAATCTCCCTTGATTGCTCGCCTGAGGACGGATGGTGATGTCAACCGAGGCGGTCCAGTTGGTGCCGGGAACCGCAGCTACGATCGTGGCGATGGCATCGCCGCTCGAATTAGCCGGTAAGTCCACCGAGGGGCGGACGTAGAAATTGATACGCGCTACGCCGCTGCTGTCGGTGGCAGAGGGCTGGCTCAGCGTGCCGAGATTCGTCCGGAACGACACCTGAAGATTGGGTATGCCGTTTCGATTCTCATCGCGAATGGTAGCTTCGATCAAGGACCGTCCTGTCGAGTCAGCCGGAATGCTGAAGAAGTTGGGAGTCGCCGAGATATCCATTGAACGGGGCGCATCTTCCAAAGGCGTGACCGTCATAGTAATGCTCGCCGACAGAACGTCTTCGTCGATATCGGCGATGACGCCGTTGCCGAAGTCGAGCTTCAGGTCCTTCGGGAGCGGATTTTCAAAAGAAGTCTGACCGCCTGACTCCATGCTGGGAACGACAGTGCCGATGATGTACTCCGTGCCGAATCCACCGCGGGTGTTGAACGTGGTAAAGACCTCACCGTCGTTGTTGGTAGTGGTGTCGGTGGAAGTTAAAGACCCGAAAATATCACCGCCTTCGTAAGACGCCAGCTTGAACATCACCGTAATGTCGGGCACTCCCACCCCGCTCGCGTCGGTGACGACAGCCATGATACGGGCTTGACCGTTTTCGCCTTCAGCGATCTTGATAGCGGGGGGTGTCGCGCTCATGACGATGTACTCGGGTCCCGCGACCTGCCTTACTTCGATGTTCTCACGCTGTTCAACCGTGCCAACCTTAGCGATGATTTCGCATACGCCGTAGCGGTTGACGATTGACGTGAACGTCCGGGTCACACGGCCGGAATTGTCCGTGATGCCGGTGTCGCTATCAACGAAGCCCAGTGTGGCCGGGCTGGTGCTGAAGTTAATCTGCACGCCGGGGATAGCCAGACCGTCGTCGCCGACCAATGTCGCGGTTACGGTGGTGCTCTTCACCTGATTCGGCGGAACCGTCAGAACCTGTTTCGCGACAACGAGGGAGAGACTCCCGGTGCCTCCGTCTCGCACTCGAAGCTGGATGGTTTTTTGCGAATGCACCTGTCCAGCTTGCGCAAAGACGATCACATCAGCGTCTCGGTCAAGAACCACAGTGTAGTTCGCGATTGTCTGTCCGTTCTCATTGGTGGTGGTATCGCTTGCAGCGACAGCAATCGTTCCCTTGTAGGTCTGCGGATCCTGAATCCCAAATAAAATTTTAATGCCTGGAACGCCAACGCCAGCGGCGTTACGGGCAATAGCTGTGATCTGCTCGGTGCGATTCTCACCGATCAGACCGTTGATAAGACTGTGTGTCACTCTCATTTCAATGGAAGTGACAGTGTTGTCTCCTTGGAGAATCGGCGTTGACGGATTCTCATTCTTTGAGCAGCCGATGAAGACTCCACCGGCCAGCATCGCCAACATCACGACAACTACCAAGAAACTCTTTCTCATGATCCCTTCCTCCATGAATCCAATGACCCAAAACTACATGAAATCGTCACCTCTCCACCCCCACATGGGTGGATGCCATAAGGTGCATTATTTAACAGTGTTGACCACAAGTATGATTGTGGCAACTTGGGAAACGACAAGCATTATATCCTTCCACAGCTCCCAGTACTCGATTTCCTGCTTCTCAGGAATAAAGATGGTGTCGCCCATCTCTATGGGAATGGACTTCTTCGGCGAAACCCATTTCCCCGAATACCCTTTGATTAGGCGCATCTTCGACTTTCGAGCGTTCCAACAAAACCCGCCGGCTTTCTCGATGTAGTATTCGACGGTAGCGCCTGAAACCCAAGGAACCAAGCCGGGTCTGTTCACCTGACCAATGACGTTAACGGTCGGCGATAGTTCCGGTATCACTATCTCATCGCGGTCCAGCAGTCTTATGTCCCGACTCTTATCGCCTCTCTTCAGAAGACCGATGAAATCCGCCACCACAACTTGAGCCTCGGACCGAGAGCGAGCTTTGAAGTATTCATATTCCATCTCGCTCATATCAATGACGGCCATATTCTTCAGGCGCTCAAATTCTGAGTCTTCGGTCTCATCAGCTTGGTGGCGAATCACGGAAGCCGTAATCAAATTGGCATTTTCGGTAATCCCGCCGCAGGCTGCAAGAATGTCCGCCAGCGATGTGGAATCTTCTTCAATCGGATAATAACCGGGGTATTTTACCTCGCCGGTCACTTTAACCTGATGTTTCTTATTAAATTGAAAAATAGACCTGACATAAATCCTATCGTCTTCCCGCAGCCGGAACGGTCTTTCCTTTCCGTCTTCTCCGGAACCGTCGAAAATTAGCGGCGGCTGCCTTTTCATGTTTTCAAAACGAACGACTTCGATTTCAGATTTCAGGGCGTCAGGCTTGAGTCCCCCGGCGATTTCGATGATGTCGAAGATGTTGTCACCCTCGACATATTCGAACTCGCCGGGTTCTCTCACCGCGCCGTAAATTGAGACAACCCCAACCTTCTCGTCTCTCACCGGGATAAAGACTTTATCGCCCTCTGAGAGAACGGGATTAGCCTCAAGCTCGCCGCATTTAAGATAGCGAAGGTAATCAATTGACGCGACACTGCCGTCTCTCCTCACCACCCGCAGATGCCGTAGCGAGGGTTGTGCCGGCGGCTGCTCTTTCTCCTTCCGGACCTCTTGCTGCTTTTCGGTTTTCTGGTCGGGAGTTTCCTTAGGA
>CAZCEM010000071.1:0-8393 GCA_964497555.1 uncultured bacterium | reverse complement strand
TTTTCTGGGAAATGACAGCGAGGAGGAGTTCAAACTAAAAAGCATCACAAAACAGTAAAAAATCGGGAGTTTTTCAGCAGATTCTAAGTAGGCAGCGCGGGACTCCGTGACCGCACATGTCGGGCTGGAAGCCCGACCAACGTGTTCCCTAGGGGTTATTTTCGGGGCAATGACAGCGCGAAACTTCAGTAAATTTCCCGAGAATGTTTGAGGCTCGTCTTTGTGAATCAGCCGAAGGCTCAGGAAGCCAGCCGTCATTAAATCCCCGAGTCATCCGACCGAGAGGACGCATTTCCCGCCTTCCCGGAACAGGTAGATTTTCGCGCCGCCCGCTGAATTCTTCCACAGCTCCTCAATCATTTTAAGCGCTGCATTAAAATCCCCCGCAGCGCTGGCTTGACGGCCCTTGATGACGGTTAAACCCGCTTTGCCGGCCGCCAAATTCCACTGAGACGCATCCACGACGCCCGGACTTTCCGGAAAGCCCGGACTGCTGAGGCGCAACAGAGCGACGCGCCGTCCATCGAATCCGTCGAATTCACCTTCGAGCTTAAGCCCCGTTAGGTTCTTCAGCATCACCGCCTGCCGCAGCCATTCGCGCGGCTGAACCAAGCCTGAAACCTCCAGCCTCAGTTCCGCCGACGATATAGTCGCGAACTCAACCTTGGATCCGGACGGCAGCAGTTGCCAAATTTGGCTGAAGGGATTAGCCGCCGCCGGGGTTGGCGCGGAGGGCGTCGGCGCGGTTGACGAAGGCGCGGGCGTCACCGGCGCGGGGGGTGAGGGAGTAACCGACGCCATCTCCCCCGGCGCAGCTACGACCGTGTCCACCGCTGCCGCCATCAGCGTATCGAGCGGCGGTGTTTCAGAAATAAGTACGGTATCGGCAACCTGTTCAGTCACAGCATCAGTGGATTTCTTGGCGGGCGCCTTAAGCAGCAGGTAGGCGCCAAAGGAAAGGATTGCGAGGCAGATAAACGCCACTGCCAGAAAGGGAAACCGGGAAGCGCCTATTGCGGCATATGTTGATTCGTAGTCCTCCGACAACTGCTCCGCGCGCCGCAGGTCATGAG
Source organism: uncultured bacterium (assembly GCA_964497555.1). Lineage (GTDB taxonomy): Bacteria > Electryoneota > AABM5-125-24 > Hatepunaeales > Hatepunaeaceae > CAZCEM01. The sequence goes on along the minus strand of CAZCEM010000071.1, from coordinate 7,320 downwards.
GCCTGTCAAAGATATACTCCTCACCCGCCACCGGCAACACCCCGACGCCCGCTAACTCGACATTCGCCGCCTGGGCTGCCTCAACGATGAGGTCAATAAACACGCTCCGAACAGTTATGACTTGGCAATCTTCCCCTGGAGTCAGATTCGGCACCAGAATGCGATGGGGAGCTATGTCGCCGTTGATGCGCTGAATGGCATCCCAGACTATATGCTCGAAGGCCTCCTCCGGCGAGTCGAAACTGGGGCAGGTGACGTTGAATTGATAGACCCAAGCGGGAGGAATCAACATCCAAATTGGCAGGTCTCGAGGTCGGTCAGTCAGCAGGATGTTAAGCGTGTCAGTCAAAGCTTCATGAGTCGCCACTAAGCGCACACGTTCAACCCGGCTTGGTCTGAGCAGTCGTTCCTTTTGCAGCACGGACCGAGGGGACGGCGTCACCCACGTACCCTGAAGAGGAGACCGGCTCAGGATTAATTCTCTGCTTTCCCAGATGAGAGACAGACAATCGGTCATGGAATTGTCCCGTGTTGAAGGTTCCTTTGAAAAAAGCCTCCGTCCGCCTTGTCCATATCGCTCCTAATGCCCATTCACCTAACGTCGAGCTTCCAGCCGATAAGAGCGGACTCTAAAAGTTCGCCTTCCAAGGCGGGAAATCCACTCCCTGTCGCGGGGTTTTCCGCCCTGCGACAATCTCAAGACCAACAGCTCAGCTTTTTAAGAATTGCCGCTGGTTAAGGATTGCTGTTACCGCTTCTCATCCCAGGAGAGGTCCCCGTTTTTCACGCTGCCGTGATTTGGTTCACCCTTGACCGGAAAGATTTTATCGAGAAAGCTGCGCTCCCGAAAAACAAACTCGCCCTCGATGGGGCAGGCAATGGTTACGCCGACGGAATCCACCTGACCCACTCGATAGTCTTCGGTGTATCTCAGCCGCTGGAAAAGTCCAGCGATGTCCTCCCGCGTCAGGAAGCGCTTGGTGATGGAATCCGTGTGAGCTTTGAACAGCCGGTTCTTTATGAGTTCCCCCTCCGAATAGTATGCAATTGAATCGGCGATGGTGTTGATGACGCCCGTCTCGCTGAGGCTGAGCACGCCGGCTTTGTTCAAGTCGGCTATCATCGTCTCCACAAATTCCTTCGCCAGTTCATCCTTTCGGCGATTGACGATGTCGTCGCGGACAGCCTGGAAAGAGGAGTCTTCCTTCAAGCCGTTCATAAAGGCATACGCCTTCTCGCGGAGCGCCTCCCAGCGCTGCAAGTCAGAACTGTCCGTCAGCGAAGTTGTCTCAGCCGTCGAATCAAACATCGCCTTCGCCAGTGCCTCCTGCCCGACAGCGCGAAGACTGTCAGAGATATGGTTCAGAAACTCATCCCCCCGCTTGACTACTATCGAGTCTTCGGTCTTCTCGAACAGCTTTTCCTTCACCAGTTCAGCGTTCGCCATAGCGTCAGCCTGTTTCAGCCACCTGAAAACCACAATGCTCGACAGCAGCTCCGAGGCACCGACGGATGCATCCACAGACTGTTGGTCCAGTTTGGCGTTGACTTCCGCTAGAATCGCCATCTTCACGTTGACGGTCAGGGTGTAGGGCTTGCCGGTGGTGGGGCATAGGCCCAGACTGTCGTTTGGCTCTATGAAATAAATGTATCTTGCGGCGGGTATCTCTATCGTCTCCGCTAATATCTGTGAACGCCGAAGGACGCCTTGAGCGCCGACGTCCATGAAGGTTCCTTGGGAACCGCGGTCATCGAGCGCGGCAGTGATGGGTCCGTCAGCGGCGAATGTGTATTGAGTCCTGGGCAGAAAGCTCCACTGGGGTTTGGGCTTGATGGTCAACACCAGGCTGTCGCGGCGTCTGTCAGGATACAACGTGTCCAGCGTCGCCTCGAAGTGGTTGAAGCTGCCGTAGGGATCGAAGTAATCGACGATAAACGAATCGATGCCGGTTTCTTCGCGGGTCAGCCGGTCAAGCTTGAAGCCGGCGGGGTGGACGGTGATGGATTCACGCTCGGCGAAGCTGAGCACCTGCTGCAAATCGCTGGTATATCTGCCGGTCTTCTTGTGGTAGAAACTGACCGCGAGATGGATGTTCTCCATGCGTTCGTGGCAGAGTTTGCTTCTCAGCGCCTGCTCCTGCCACTGGCTCTGAGGAGTGACGATGGCGTAAATCAACGCCACTACCAAGATGACGATCAGAATTTCGAGAACTATTGATCCTGGAGAGCGAGAACCAACTTTGACAGCCATGAAATTCTCCGAATTCATTGCAGAGGGCAATTGGGGATCAGCCTCGCTGATACAAGCCCATCAATTGCCCTTTAGCTATAACATGCCCCTTGATGGCTTTCAGCAAATCCATTTTCTGAGCGCCGGGCAGCAACCCGGTGGGGGCATCCAAGACATAGAGCTTGAAATAGTACCGATGAGGCTTGCCCGGCGGAGGACAAGGTCCGCCGTAACCGAGGTTGTGCTGGTCGTTAGTTCCTTGCATCATCCCGCCTTCCAGTTCCGGCAGCGCGTCTATGGCTTCCGGCAGGTTTCGGGTTTCAGCGGGGATGTCGTAAAGCACCCAATGCACCCAGACCTTGCCGGGCGCATCGGGATCGTCGCATATCAAGGCGAAGGCTTTAGCGCCTTCCGGCGGATTTTCCCAATCCAGAGCCGGTGAGACGTTCTCATCGTCGCAGGTGTAGCGAGTGGGGATTCTTCCGCCTTCCTCAAACGCGGGGCTGCTGAGCAGTATCTCCGGCAGTTTCTTACCCGCTAACGCCTTGTCGTCGTCAGCGCCTCCCCTAGAGCAGCCGGAAAAGAGCAGAACGCATAGCAGCGCTGCGCCTGATAGTGAAATCCAACGGAACATCTTTACCTCCGGATCGAAATTAAAGTGTATAATATTACTGAGTGCAAATTCATTTGGTCATTCGTTGTCATTTCCCAGAAAACTGCCCCTTTCTCTTTGAGGGCGGACTTCAGTCCGCCCCCCACGTGCATGGAGTCCTGCGCTGCCGATGGAAAGTCGCGGAAGTTTTCATATTCCGTGGTGGCTTCCCCACCACGGAACCTGAAAATACCCCCCTTTGAATTTCCATCCTGCAAGCAGGGGGGAAAAGTCGGGCGAGACGCCCGACCTACACGGTCAATGGGGCTATTTTCTGGGAAATGAACCGTCTTCGACGCATTACATCCGAGACAAAAAAGAAAATTCACCTCTTAATATAAATAGATTTTCAGCAGAATGCGCAAGCTAAACCGCAGTTTCCGACGTCATTCGTCATCGCAGCGGTTGTTTTTCCCCTGAAAGGATCGAATCGCCGCCCGCAGGGCTTGGCGGATCGCCGAAATGGAGATAGGGCGTGATGTTGGCAAGGGTTTTGGGTCCGAGGCCTTTGACGTCGAGCAGGTCTGCAGGCTTGCTGAACCTGCCGCGCTTGTTGCGGAAATCCACTATCGCCTGCGCTCGAACGGGTCCAATTCCCGGCAGCGAGGTAAGTTCCGCCGCGCTGGCAGTGTTGATGTTTATTGCCGCAGGTATCTCTGGAACTGCCGCAGGCTTTTCCGACGCCGCGGAATCCACCGCCGCCGACCAGATTTCAATCCGCTGAGCGAACTGGTGATTGCGCCAATACCGCGCCGCCCCGCCCAGAATCACCAAGCCTATCAAGATGTACAACGCTCGTTCTTCGACGCGGCTGAAGCCCCATTGGCTAAGCCCGCGGCGTTTGCGTTCGGGAGGCGCCGACTCTGGAATGTTTTCAGCAGGATCGGACATGTCGATAGGTTTAGTCTTCGGAATATCGTTCAAATTATCCTTTGAGCTTGTGGAAGGTGCGCGCTGTCTATATCGTCCACACCGTTGGTCGGGCCGGGACGCCCGCTGTCCTTAAAAGAACGGTCAAGAAATAATATCCTTCACCTTCCGGTAAAAGCTCTTCTTTTCGCTCTCGCTGGGATTTATCTCCTCACCCAGCTCCTCCAGCAGCCGAGCCGCATGGGCGCTGACCTTTTTCGGAACGTAAATCGTAACCCGCACGATCTGGTCGCCAGCACCGGAGGCGTTGATGTGGGGTATGCCTTTGTTCTTCAACCGAAACAACTTGCCCGATGCTGAACCTGCCGGGATGTTCAGCCGCACTCTGCCGGTCAGAGTCGGTATCTCAACCGAATCCCCCATCACCGCCTGCGGAAAGGATATCGTCAACTCATAAAGGATATCATCGCCGTGACGGGTGAAGTACTCGTGTGGTTTCTCCTCAAATTCAACGAGAACATCGCCCGGAATCCCTTTCTGAGGAGCATGGTTGCCCTGTCCCTGCAGCCGTAGATATTGCCCTTCCGACACCCCGGCCGGAATATGCACCGCGATGGTTTTTTCGTCGCGTATCAGCCCTGAACCATTGCAAACCGAACACGGCGAACTAATGACGGATCCTCGACCGCTGCAGGCGGTGCAGGTAGTAACATTGACCACCCGTCCGAAAAACGAGTCCGTCATCTGCTTGATTTCGCCGGATCCTTTGCAGCGGGGGCAGACGTTGGTTTTACTGTCGGCGGATCCCGAACCGCTGCACGCTGCGCAGGGCGCCAGGTACTTAATTTTGACCTTCTTCTCGATGCCGGTGGCGATTTCCTCCAGCGTCAGTTGAATCTTCAGCGACAGGTCGCTGCCGCGTTGAGTATGCCAACCCCTTGACCGGCTCGACCGGCCCATGAAGTCATCGCTGAATGAGCCGAAACCGCCGAGATTGATGTTGCCAAAGATTGACCGGAACAGGTCCGCGGCGTCAAAGCTCTCTCCATTGAACGAGAATCCACCGAAGCCGCCGCCGGGTTGGGTGGCGGCATGACCGTAACGGTCGTATTGGGCTCGTTTGGTTTTATCCGCCAGCACCGCGTAAGCTTCGCCGACTTCCTTGAACTTCTCCTCCGCCGCTGCGTTCCCCGGATTGCGGTCGGGGTGATATTCCATGGCAAGTTTGCGGTAAGCCTTTTTAATGTCGTCGTCCGAGGCATCCCGGCTGAGTCCTAAGACTTCATAATAATCGCGTTTAGTCATGCTGGGCTTTGGCTGCTTCCTCTTTTTCAGTCAAGTCGTTGACGACGACCTTAGAATGTCGTATGATTTTGTCGCCCAATCGGTAGCCGCGTTCCACCTCAATGAGCACCAAACCGCCGGGCTTGGCGGGATCTTCTATCCGCGCGATGGCTTCATGGACCAGCGCATCGAAGGGCTGTCCCAAAGCGCGTATCGGCTGGACGCCTTCGCTGGTGAGCGCCTCCTCGAATTTGCGGGCAATAAGTTCCACGCCCTGCGCCAAAGTTTTTACCTCGGTCGCTTCGAGGTTCTGGCTAAGGAAGCGGCCGAAGTCATCGACAACCGGCAGCAGCTTCAGTATCAAGCGCTCGTTGGCGAGCTGCGACAACGCCGCCATCTCCAGTTGGGTGCGGCGGCGGTAGTTGTCGTATTCCGCGGCTACACGCAGCCGCAGGTCTCGTTCGCGTTCGCGGTCTTGGGTGAGTTCGTCGATTGCTTTCTTCAATCCGATCAACTCCGCGTGGCTGTCGGTGGAGCGGTATCCTTCCACCACCGCGGCCGGTATCGGTTCGGGCGGTGCTTCCTCAGGGCTCGGCTCAGCCGGTGAGTCCTCCGCCAGCGAGGCGGTTGAATCCTGTTTTTCGACCTTTTCGGTTTTTTCTTTTCTCATAATCTATGGAGTATTTTTGTTTTTTGAAATCTGCAATCCTGCTCTCGCGCAGGTTAATCGTCCCGGTTGACAAGCAAGACGCTTATCCTACGCGGAGGACATTCCTTCGCCGCTGACCACTGCCCACTGGCCACTGCCTACTTTTAATTGCCCCCTGCCCGCGCTGTTAATCCTGCGATATCCTTTCCGACACCAGTCGGGAGGTATAGTCCACCAGACTTATCAAACGGGAGTAGTCCATCCGCGTGGGGCCTATGATGCCCAGCGTTCCCTGCGTGTTGCCTATGCGGTAGGTGGAGGTGATGACGCTGAAGTCCTTGAGCTGCTCGCCGCTATGTTCTCGGCCAATGGTCACGCGCACGCCGGGGCTGCGGTCGCGCAGCAGATGGACAATAATGTCGCGGTCTTCGACCAGTTCGATGATGCCCTTGAATTTCTCCGGCGTCTGGTATTCGGGCTGTTCCAGTGCCCGCCTCGCGCCGCTTATCCGCAGTTCAGCCCGCGACTGGCGCAGGAAGATGAGGTCGGGGAAGTCCAGAAACATCCGCACGATGGCGTTGCTGGAGCGGCGGTCGCCGCCGAGCCGTCGATTGATGGAAAGGGGAATATCCGCCAGCCGCAAGCCCGTCAGACGCTCGTTGATGAACCGTCCCGCCGCTGTTATCTCGTCGTTGGAGATGGCGCTTTTTATCTCCAGAGTGATGGTGTTCACCAGCCCCGACGACACCACTATGATCACCATGATCCGGTCGCTGGCGACGCGGATGAGTTCGACCTTCTGCAGAATGCCGGAGGACAGGTCGGGCTTGGTGATGACCGACAGCAGCCGCGAGACTTCACCCAACAGCTCGCTGACCTCGTCGAGGATGTCGAGCACTTCCGCGCTACCACTTTGCAAAGAACTCTGGATGGTGTCGCGAAGTTCCGGCGCCAGGTCTTCGCACTCGGTAAGGCTGTCAACATACACACGGTAGCCGAAATCGGTCGGGATGCGTCCAGAGGAGGTATGCGTGTGGGTCAGCAAGCCTAGGTCTTCCAGGTCAGCCATGGTGTTGCGGATGGTCGCCGGAGACAGATTCAGCCCGTACCGCCGCGCCAGCGCTCGGGAACCGACCGGCTGGGCGGTGAAGATATAATGGTGGACGACGTGCCGCAGAATCAAGCTTTCCCGTTCGGTCAGGTTGAAAGCGCGACGGCTTGAAGGGATGACAGCGCGCGCCCCGTTCGGAAATCGAGTCTCGTCTAACAAGGGTGACATGACGGCTTTTCCCGACTTGGCTGACAACGCGAAATTCCTCAACCTATAATTTTAAACCTTCACTACCCTTAAGTCAAGTGTTAAACGACGGATAAAAAGATTGAAGGCGTCCTGTTGCTGAAAATATCTGGAAAAGGGAATGGCGGTTATAGAGCACGATAATCTCGAACTCCCAGGCCAAGCAGCGAAAAAAATCGAATTGACAGAACCTTAGGAATTTCCCATATTTTAGGTTTTTTACTATTTAGGATTTGCTGAAAAACTCTTCTTTAGATTACTCTCTGCTTAAAACTGCCCCTCCGCTGTCATTCCGAACCTCTTCGCTGTCATTTCCCAGAAAATAGCGCCTGCGACGC
>CAZCEM010000070.1:4072-8456 GCA_964497555.1 uncultured bacterium | reverse complement strand
ACCGCCCTGACCGAGGCGTCGCTGCCCTTCAGGCTCAGCGATGATCTCATGGCCGACCTTAAAGCGCAGATTCGCCTCGCCGATGTTGGCAACCGTCAACCCACGCTCTTCAGTCTCATTCTCCATCAAGAAGGAGTGGACATGGTTGGGCGTGATGCGGATAATCGGCGGATTGAAGGCTTGCGCCCGGAGGTTGACCGGATATTCTTGTTGGTCGGGATCGTTGGACAGCAGCGTCAACGTCGCTTCGTACACGCCAGCCTCGTCCGCGGCGGTGGCGAAATTAACCATCAATTCGATCTTCTCGCGCGGCGCGATTACAATCTCGTCCTGCAGTACCGCCCGGAAATGCTCATCGTCGGAGCGGGCGTCCGACAGCAGCATGTCTTCAACACCATCGTTGCCGACGGTCAGAATCATCGGATATTCCTGCCCTGCGAACAGGTCGATGTGCGCGGCGTTCCAATCTACGAAGTCAGGAGCGCCATAGTCATCATCCCAATCCACGGCGATATTAGGCGCCGCCGTAACGGTCAAGGTCACACTCACCGCCGCATCAGGCTGCGCTGGATCATTGCTGAGGATGTGAATCTCGCCTTCATAATCCCCTCCGACCAGCCCTGAAGCATCGAGGGTTACGATGAGGTCCATGTCGTTGTGGCCCTGAATCTCGCCTTCACGAGGATCATAACCCAGCCAATAGACCTCCACCACGCCGTCGTCGTAGATGCGGAAATTGACGCTGGAGTAGCCGCCCATCCACATATTGTAGCCGTCATGCGTGGCGGCGTCATAAGGCTGTGAGACGACCGCCGCGAAACTGGCGACCCGCCCGGTGCATTGCCAGTTGTCGGTATCGACGTGAATCTGGTTGAGGTTCGGGTTCTGAGGCAGCCATAGCTGCCCGTCGGGATGCTTGCTGACCCATTCAATCGCGTAGGGATTGACATTGTTGTTAAACGCAAGGTAGTTTGTGATGCGTCCAATCTCTTCGCCGCGGTCTATCCCATCCATCCGATAAACGTGGATAGGATAAGCTCCGGCTTGCTCACGCGCGAACATCCAGTTGTTCTCGCGGTCAAACGCCAGGCCGTAGGTAGCGTAACCCATCGCCAGGTCACCGAGGTTGTTGCCCTCCACGTCGAACCGGCGCAGGACGGTGTTGGCGTTAAGGTTGCAGACGTAGATTACACCGTTGAACCATGCGCCATCCATCGGATTAGGTGTCGCGAAACGCCTTACCTCGCGGAAGTCCTCATAGTTGTTATGAGTGTATTCGACAATCTGACCGGCACTGTAACCACTGATATACATAATCTCGTTGTCAGGATCCCAGCCTATCGGCGACCAATACTGGTTGGCGACCTGAGGCCCATTAAACTGAGCGATGATGTCGCCGAGGTTGTCCCGCTGCGGACCGCCATTCGCCACGCGTCGAACATCACGAACCTGGGCGTCGCGCCCCGGTTCGGAGATGATCTCATGTCGCACGGTGAACCGCAGCAAAGCGTCGCCGTCATTGGTGAGATTCAAGGCTTGCTCATCGACCTGACCTGTCAACAGGTCGCCCTCCAACGCGTTCGGCTCAATGATGAGGATGGGCGGTTGATCCGCCAAAGCATGCAGAGTCAGCGTAACCTCCTCGTTTTCGTGGGCGTTGGAGAAGATCGTCAGGTTGGTGGTGTAGTCATCTGGAGCATCTGCAGGGCATTCAAAGGTTACAGTGACCACCTGACTCTCACCGGCGCTGAGGACGAATTCACTAGGCGCTGCGGAAAAGTATTGATGACCGGATTCGATGTCGTCCACGGCGAGGTCCGAGGTGCCGATATTTTCAATCACAAAGGTCATGTCGTAAGCCGAGCCCGTGAACAGGTCTGCATAAGCCCGGTTCCAATCTATTAAATCCGGGAAGCCATAAGCCTGATTCCAGGTGACTTCGATCAGGGGCACGCCGGTTACTTCCAGACACACCGGAATCACCACCGGATCTTGAACTGGGACGTTATGGGCGATGGTCATCTCTGCGACGTATTCGCCTTCGATCAGGCCCGCAGCGTCGAGAGTCACAAACACATCCGATTCAGCGTCCGGCTCAAGTTCACCCGAGGATGGCTCATAGACCAGCCAGGCGGCTTCGGATGTGCCGTCGTCCACGTTCAAGTATTGCGCTTGATTGGCGCCGCCCAGCCAGAGGTTTTCGCCGTCGTGACCAACGCCGTCCCATTCGTTGTTGCCGGCCCAGGCGAAGTTCTGGGTCTGTTCGCCCACTTCCCAGTTCCGGGGATTGACGTCCAACTGGTACAACCGTCCGGGTGTGTTCACCCACAAATGACCGTTGCGATGGGCGTCAACCCAGCAGATGCTGCGCTGGTCGCGGTTGCCGATCAGCTCCACGTAGTCGTCTCGAGCAATCGTGCCAACCTGCTCGCCATCAGGCGTAAGCACTACTATGTTCCGGTTGGAATCATCGGTGATGAGAAGCACGCCCAATTCCTGGCTGGCAGTAAGGGAGGTCGGACGGAATTCAAGATTCATATTACCGATGTCGTTGCCCTCCTCATCCCAACGGTTGAGGAACGTGCCAGGATTGACATTGGTGGGATAGTGGAGGTTGTAAAACACCCCGTTAAGGTAAGCCGCGCCAAAGGCATTTACATTGGCTGCATCCCACTCCCGTATAACCTCAAACTCTTCACCCAGCCTGATTAAACCCATTCGGGAGATGGGTCGAATGGCTGGATCAACCAAAGCCTTGGCGGCTAAAAACATGATTTGATTCTCGACGTCGATGGCGATGCCGCCTTTGTAGAAGTTGACGGGCGCGCGATTCCAGGTCCAGCGGTTGAGCACGTCGCCGGGATTGTCCCTTGCGGGGCCGTGGAGTTCGGCTTCGGGCACGTCGCGTATGTCGCGCGCCGCCCGGTCGTTGCCGGGTTCCGAGATTATCTCGTGCGTGATTTCCCAGCGCAGCAGGGCGTCGCCGTCATTGCCAAGGGTCAGCACCACTTCGGCGGTCTCGCCGGTAACCAGCGCTTCGTCAATGGCGTCGGGCGCGACCGTTATATGCGGCAATCCTGCGGCAGCAGCATGGAGCGGAATGGTGATGTGACCTTCGTCGGGGTCGTTGGATAGGATGGTCAACTCGCCTTCGAATTCGCCAGGGTTGTCTTCGGACGCCTCAAAGATTGCCGCCAGCTCGACGCTTTCCCGCGGCGCCAGCACCAATTCATCTGCGAAGTTGGTGGTGAAGTATTCATGGTTGGTGGTGATGTCCTCGACTACCAGGTCATCGGTGCCGTCGTTGCTGATGACAAAGTCGATGTTGTAAGGCGCGCCGACGAAAATGTCTTGATAGGCGCGGTTCCAATCCATATTGTTTGGAAAGCCGCAGTTGTCCGGCCATTCGACTGTTATATCGGGAATGCCGGTGATAGTCGCATGCACCGTAACCGTAACACGCGGAGTTTCGGGGTCGTTGGAATCGACGTAAAGATCCGCTTCGTATTCCCCGCCGAAACAGCCTGCGGCGTCCAGAGTGAGGATAACATCCACATCTTCGTTGGGTTGCAGCTCACCTTCGCTAATGTCGTAAGACAGCCAGTAAAGCTCCTGAACACCGTCGTCGTAGATGCGGACCTCGGCGCTGGTGTAGTCGCTGCACCACAAGTTGTGTCCGTCATGCGCCACCGGGTCGTAGGCCTGAGTGCTGCCCACCCGGAAGCTCTGAACACGCCCGGTGGCTTGCCATTGGTCCGTGTCAACTGAAATCTGGTAGACATTGCCGCCGTTGCCGTCGGTTATCCAGAGCTGGCCGTCGGGATGCTTCGCCACCCACTCCATCGTATAAACCGCGACGTTGTTGTGGTATTGCACATGGTTGTTTATCAAGCCTATCTGGTTGCCGAGAGCGCCGTCGTCATCGACCGGATAGACGTGGATGTTCTGAGGGGCGGCTTGATCCATGGTGAACAACAAGCCCTCCTCAACGTCCGCACCGTAACCAGTGGTGGCAACGCCGAGATTGGTTTGTCCCAGATTGTTGCCTTCGGCGTCGAAGCGCTGCAGGGTGGCGTTGTTGTAGGTTGAGGTGAAGAAGATGCCGTTCAACCATGCGCCGTCCATGGGATTTTGCAAAGCGATATTAAGTTCCTGGTTGACGTTCTGGTAGTCGTCATCGAAGGAGTATGCTCTGACAAAGCTGCTGGTGTATGACGTGAACCACATCCATTCGTTGTCCCAGTCGTAGCCGGCGGCATGGGTGTAGTTGTTCGCGGCGTTGATGCCGTTGATGGTGGCGATGAGGTCGCCGGGCTCATCGCGCGAGGGCCCGTTGCGAACACTGCTAACATCGCGTTCAGCACCATCCCGTTGACCTTCGGAG
>CAZCEM010000070.1:1059-4062 GCA_964497555.1 uncultured bacterium | reverse complement strand
GGAGATTATGTCGTAGCTGAGTACAAATCGAAGAACGGCGTCGCCTTGATTGGCAATGTTCAGCACCTCCTCAGCATGACCGTTGTTGTCCCAGTTCAAGTCCACGTCGATGGCATTCGGCTCGACCACGATTATCGGCGGATTCCAAGCCTGAGCGTGCAGATGAATGGCATATTCGCCTTCGTCGGGGTCGTTGGAGAAGATCACCATATCTGTTTCGACCTCACCCGCTTCACCGGCGGGAGCCTGGAAGGTGATATCCACCGCCTGATGTTCTCGCGGAGCCAGCACAAATTCTGTTGGAGCGGCTGTAAAGTAGTCATGACCGGTGTCGATGTCGTCAACCGCCAGATCCTCCACGCCAACGTTGTACACCGTTATTGGGAGGGTGTATTCGGCGCCAGTGAAGACCTGGTCTCTGTAACCGCCCTCACGGTTGAAATCGACCAGGTCCGGGTATCCGATTGCTGGCGCCCACTTAGCATTGATGTCTCCAGCCGGTGTAACCTCCAAGAAGACTGACACGCTGACGGCTTCCCATTCACCCTCCGCTGGAACGAATATTAGGTCGGCTTCATAATCGCCGCCAATCAGACCGGCTGCGTTGATGGTTATAAAAACGTCCATTTCGCCGCCGGCTTCCAGAGCGCCTTCACGGGGATCGTATGACAGCCAGGTCAGCTCGACAACGCCGTCGTCCATGATGCGAATCGTGGGAATAGCCCAGTATGAAGCCCACAGGTTTTCACCGTCGTGTCCAAGGACGTCCCAATGTTGCGCCGAGCCACCGCCGGTGTCGCGGGTTCTGAAGACCTGCTGCCGGTCGCCGAGCACCCAGTTGCCGGTGTCCACGGCGAACTCCCAAGCGTGGTTGCCGGCTTCAGCGTTGGGCCCCGAGGTGGAATGAAACCACATCGGTCCGTCGGGCTGAGCATCAACCCACAACATGCTGCGGCAGGCGCGGTTGTTGATTGAGGCTAAAAAGCCCCGGATCTGACCGACTTCTTCTGCAACTTGACCCTGGTCGTTCATCCGGTATAAATGGACGTTCCCATCGCTGCCCATGACGAACAGCAGCTCCATTTCGGTGCTGTAGGTTACTGCATAGGGCGTGTAGCCGAATTGAACGTTGCCCAGTTGGTTGCCGTCGCGGTCGTAATGCGTCAGGTAAGCCTGGGGATCGACCACCATGTACAAATGACCGTTGAGCAGGGCGATGCTCATGCACCGCGCGGTTACTGCAAATTGACGCGCCGGTTGAAAGTCATTGTTGGGATCCAATGCGTAGCATTGTCCGGAGTGGAAGTCGTTGTTCCACATCCATTCGTTCTCCTCATCCCAAGCCAAGCCGACGTTGTAGTGGCTGGCGGCGCCGCCGGGAGGCGTGAACTCCTGAAGAATATCACCGGGATTGTCGCGCTGGGGCATGCCGCCACCGTTGTGACGGTCAAAAAGACGCCCCGGCTCGGAGACGATGTCATGTTGTACTAAGAATCTCAAGACTTCGTCGCCGGTGTTTCGTAAGGTAACAGCGAATTCTTCAGTTTCGCCGGTATTGAGATGGGATTCGAGCGCGTTGGGTTCAACGCTGAGTTCTGGGGGAGGAAAGTTGTAATCGAGGGTGCGATTGACGATTTCATCGTTCTGTCTGATGCTTTCCCGCGAAGAGGCAGCAGGATTGCCGGAGGCGAGAAGCGCTGTGGGCAGGAGCCACAGAAGCATCAGTACGAATAAGAACGGCTGCGAGAACCTGGAGAATCTCATGGCAACTCCCTAAAGTTGTTTTTCTTAGTGACCAAAATGTCACCGCGGGTGGTTCAGACCTTAAAGCGTCGTTGTCGTAAGGCTGGCAAGCCAACCTTCTTTTTCCTTTCCTAAAAATCTTAAGTATAAAATCGGTTAGAATTGACATTCAGTCAGAATGAAAGACAAGAGGGTCTGTCGCGCTGGTTTAGAGAAAGAAGCTCGACAGGCATGAATGCCTGCTGAGCCAACTAAAATAAATAATAACAAGTGCATACATTGAGTGGATTTTAGGATCCGCTCACGACCGTTTATGGATAAATATACAATCCCTTCTCGTAAAAGTCAACAATTTTTCCCATTCTTCAGGCTGTTTTAAAAGTTTAATGCGTCTTTGCAGAACCGTCAAGAAGATTAGACGACTGCGCCAAAAACGAACCCCCAAGCCCTATTGGTAGTGTACTTGGGGGTCAGCGGAGAGGATGGGATTTGAACCCATGGTAGAACTTTCATCCTACACTCACTTAGCAGGCGAGCGCCTTCAGCCGTACTCGGCCACCTCTCCCTAATCTCCCGCTTATCTTTGCGCGGATGAAAATAAGATTTTTAGAATAGCCATTTCAGATTTTAAAATCAAGTGAAAACAACTTTAAACCAATACGGATGAAAAAATCCTGCGCTCAGACTATAAAGAAATCCAGCTCAATTGAAAATGGAGTTGATGAAACCTTTTTAAGCCCATCCGATAGGCATTTTTGTCTGTCGGATGAGCTTAAGTCGCTGGCGTCTGTCAGGAATACCTGTCGTACTGCCTATTAGTGGTCGTGGTCGCAGACGTTGACGCCTCTGGCGAGATGTCCGTTTAGGTAATCCAGCGCCAGTTTGACGGGATTCTCCTCCGGCACGCCCAAGATGACCTTGATATTAGCCTTTCGGAACAATTCCAGCGCCTGTTCGCCCATGCCGCCGGTGAGCACCAATTGCGCGCCATGTTCCTTTAGGAATTCCGGCAGCATCCCCGGCTGATGCCCCGGTGAAGGGATCCAGGCGCTGGAGACAATGGTCTTCTTAAACTCATCCACGTCTATCAGCGCGTATTCGGGGCAATGCCCGAAATGGGGCGCCAGCTTTCCGTTGCTCACCGGCACCGCGATGCGCAAAGTGGCGGCCGGCTTGGCTAGCGCCGCTGCCACCGGCGGCGAATCCAAGGCCGTCATCAGCCTGTCAACGAAAGTCCGGAACACTTGCGCTGAGTGCGAA
>CAZCEM010000070.1:0-1049 GCA_964497555.1 uncultured bacterium | reverse complement strand
GAGTGCGAATTCGGGAATTGTTCGACGTGGGGCTTGCCGTCGTCGGAAGCGTCCACGATAGCTTTATCAATTGGCACCGCTCCTAAAAACGGCACGCCCATCTCCTCCGCCATCCTCTCCCCGCCGCCGCGATGGAAGATGTCGACCTTCTCGCCGCAGCCGGGGCAGATGAAGCCGCTCATGTTCTCCAGCACCCCCAGCACCGGCAGATTTACCTTGCGGGCGAAGTTGATGCAGCGCTTCACATCCGCCACCGATACCTTCTGAGGGGTGGTGACGACGACCGCGCCATCGGCGTGAGGCAGCAACTGCGCAATGGACAACGGCTCGTCGCCGGTGCCGGGAGGAGAATCGACGATAAGATAGTCCAACTCGCCCCAATCGACGTCCTTAAGGAACTGCTTGATGACCTGCATCTTCAACGGTCCGCGCCAGATGACGGCTTCATCCTTGCCCTTCAGCACCAATCCCATCGACATGACCTTTAGATTGGGATTGTATTGCAGGGGGACGATGCCCGCGGCGGTCTGATGCAAGCCGTGGCTCTCAAGGTTCAGCATCTGCGGCACGCTGGGGCCGTGGATGTCGATGTCGAGCAGACCCACCCGCTTGCCCAAAAGCGACAAGCTGACCGCCAGATTGACCGCGATAGTGCTCTTCCCCACTCCGCCCTTGCCGGACAAAACTAATATCGTATGGCTCACCGCGCTCATCCGACGGATCAGCGCTTCGTTTTCGCTCAGTTCCTGTGAATCGGGGGTTCGTATCTCTAACCGCTTGGCGTTCCCATCGCCGCAGCTTCTCCCTTGTTTGCAATCACTCATTATTTTAAAACCTTTATGTTTGGTTGGTTGCAAGCTGTTTTATTAAAGGTTTGAAGGCTCTTGTTCCAACATAAAGCGATCCGCTCTTCTCTTAAAATTAAAAAATAATAATACAATGTAATAATGATTTTTACTATTTTTTATTTTTAAGGGGCGCATTTTCTTTTGAGCATTGAAAAAATGCGTCGAAGACGCATCATTCCAGCGAAAGCTGGAATCCAGAGG
>CAZCEM010000069.1:0-8594 GCA_964497555.1 uncultured bacterium | reverse complement strand
GCGCGGAGCTGCGTCTGCAAGCCATATTGTCGATCCTGGTCTCTTTGGGTCTCATCATTCTGTATCTGTGGTGGCGGTTCGAGCTTCTGTTCGGTGTCGCGGCGGTTGTGGCGCTGTTCCATGACGTCATCATCACCCTTGGTCTGTTCAGCGTGTTGAATCTGGAAATATCCATCACCGTCATTGGCGCGTTCCTGACCTTGGTGGGTTACTCACTGAACGATACCATCGTGGTCTTCGACCGGATTCGAGAGACCATGAAACGCTTTAAAGACGCCGAATTCAGCAAGGTCGTTAACCGATCCATCAACGACACGCTCTCCCGCACCATCATCACCGGCGGTACAACCCTACTGGTGGTTACGGTGTTGTTCATCAACGGCGGCGAGGTCTTGCATAATTTTGCGCTGGCGCTGTTGTTTGGGATCTTAATAGGAACTTATTCCTCCATCTTCGTTGCCAGCCCGATTCTGGTTGAATGGGCTTTGCGAACGCACAAGCTGGCGGGACGGAAGATGTTGGCGAAGAAGAGCACTTAACAAGTTCTAAAGTTCAAAAGTTCATTACGCCTTACACCTGACTCCTTATGCCTTCTGTTGGCCCAAGTCATTGTGCTGAATGAACTTGTCAACTTTTGAACTTTCGAACTTTCGAACTAAAGAAGGAAGAGAAATGCCCGTAACGATTGTCGTCGGCGCTCAGTGGGGCGATGAAGGGAAGGGTAAGATTGTTGATCTCCTCAGCCAAGACGCCGATGTAGTCGCCCGCTATCAGGGCGGCGCCAATGCCGGTCATACGGTGGTGCATGAAGAGCGAAAAACGGTTCTCCATCTGATTCCATCCGGAATCTTAAGTCCGAGCTGCGTCTGTCTGCTCGGCAGTGGGATGGTGATTGATCCTACTCAGCTTCTGGTGGAGATAGAAGAACTCGAGCAGGCCGGCGTGGCTATCCATGGTCGGCTGTTTATCAGCCATCAGGCGCACCTTATTATGCCTTACCACAAGGTGCTCGACCGGTTAAGCGAGCAGTCTCTCGGTCAGAAAGCCATCGGCGTTACCGGCCGAGGCATAGGCCCGGCCTATCTGGACAAGTATAAACGGGTTGGCATAAGAATTGTTGACCTCTTAGACCGGGATTTATTCCTTGAAAAGCTGGAGACCGCGCTGGAAGCCGCCAATAGAATTATTCACGGCGTATATGGCGAGCCAGAGCTTGATAAGCAGGAGATACTCGATTATTATCTAAGTTTTGACCAGCGAATAGATCCTTTTATTACCGATGTGTCGGTTTATCTGAATCGAGCGATCGAAACCGGCAAAAGGGTTCTGTGCGAAGGCGCTCAGGGCACGCTGCTCGACGTCGATTGGGGAACTTATCCTTTCGTGACCTCATCCAATCCCAGCGCTGGCGGCGCCATCACCGGTCTGGGAATCGGACCGACCTGCATCAGTAAGGTCGTAGGGGTCATAAAAGCTTACACTACGCGCGTCGGCAGCGGTCCCTTCCCTACTGAGTTCAATGAAGAGCTGCAGGAGTACATGCGTGCTATTGCTGGTGAATTCGGCGCCACCACTGGTCGCGCGCGGCGCTGCGGTTGGTTTGACGCCCTGATAGCTCGGTATTCAGCGAGGGTTAACGGGGTGGAATCGTGGGCTTTGACAAAGATGGATGTTTTATCAGCCTTTGATAAAATCAAGGTTTGCACCGCTTACGAATACAAGGGAAAGGTATATCATGATTTTCCCGCTGAAGCGCCGGTGCTGGAACGCGGCGCGCCGGTTTATGAAGAGCTAAACGGCTGGAACAAGCCGATAAACGAAGTTCGGGATTTTGCGAATCTCCCGCGCGAAGCGCGAGATTACGTTGAATTTATAGAGTTGATGACGGGCAAACGGGTGAGTTTGATTTCGGTTGGCCGTGATCGGAAAGCGACTATCCACCGTTAGTGTCCGGGGGTGTAGCTCAGTACGGTAGAGCACCGGCCTTTTAAGCCGTTGGTCGTGGGTTCGATTCCCGCCACCCTCACTGAATTTAAGATTTCAAGCTGCTATTAAGGGTTGCATTTTCTTTTGAACTTGGAAAAAATGCGTCGAAGACGCATTATTCCAGCGAAAGCTGGAATCCAGAGGGATTTGGGGCTGGATTCCCGCTTGCGCGGAAAAGACAACTAATGCACCATAGATTCTGCACCCATTAATATCGACTTATCACCGGTTTAAGATCCCTATCTCAAGGTCTTTATTCGTAATTCGTAATTCAAAATTCGTAATTCATAATTATCCTCTCCCCTTCCCTATCACCACCACAATATACACCAGCCCCGCGAACAGGATGATCACCGGCCCCGCTGGCAGGTCGAGGGAATAACTCATCCCCAGCCCCGCCGCTACGAAAAACATGCAGAACGCCACCGCCAGCGCCATCATCTGCCACAGCCGCCGCGAAAAATGCCCCGCCACCGCCGCCGGCAGCGTCAGCAGCGCGATCACCAGCACAATCCCCACTATCCGTATCAACAGCACCACTGCCAGCGCCGTCAATCCCAGCAGCAACAGAAAAAACAAATCCACCGGCACCCTCCGCAGCCGCGCGAATTCGTCGTCGAAACACACCGCCTGCAGCCGCCGGTAAAACACAATCCCCAGCCCCGCTACTAACACATCCAGCGCCAATATCGCCCAGATGTCGGTCGATGAAATCAAAAGAATGTTGCCGAAAAGATAGCTCATAGGATCGATGTAACCCGGCGTGACCGAGAACAACAGCAATCCCGCCGCCATGCCCACCGCCCATATCGCACCGATGACCGTGTCTTCGCGCTGACTGCCCTTCAGAACCACTAGACCGATAATCACCGCCGCAACCAACGCCACGGTAATAGCGCCATACAGCGGATGCAGCCATATCAATCCGAAGCGGTACTGCAGATACACCGACGCGCCAATCCCCCCCAACACGCTGTGAGCGATGGCGCCGGCGATGTAGCTGATGCGCCGCGCCACCACATACGCTCCCACCACACCGAAGGAAAAACTCGCTAACAATCCCGCTAACAGAGCATAACGAAGGAAGTGTATATCCGGATCGAGAAGAGCGCTCCAGAAAGAAGTCATGTGCGCTGTTCCTCGTCCCATTTCAGATCGTGCCGGATGATGCGGACGTCTTCGCCGTAGATGTGCTTCAAGGCGTCGCCGGAAACATGGCTGGTGGGATGCACAATCACCCGCCGGTTGACGCAGATGACCTTCTGCACCCGATCCGACACGAATCCCACGTCGTGTGACACCATCATCAAGGTCAAGCCCTCGCCTAGGCTGGATATGGTGTCCAGCAGCTTGTTCTCGGTCTGAGCGTCCAGGTTGGCGGTGGGTTCATCCAGCAGCAGCATCTCCGGCTCGGTCGCCAAAGCCCGCGCGATAAGCGTCCGCTGCCTTTGGCCGCCGGAAAGCTCCGAAAACAGCTTGTGCCGTAAATCCACCAGCCCTACCCGTTCCAACGCTCTCATGCCCGCCTGCCGGTCAGCTCTGCTGAACTTGATTCCTTTGGCGAAGCCCAGCCGGCCCATCAACACCACATCGGCGGTCGAGACGGGGAACTGAGGATCAAAATGGATGTGTTGTGGAACATAACCCACCCGGTGGCGGTTGTCTTCCGGCGAACCGTCGAAAAGCAGGATCTTGCCCCGCTGCGGTGTCAGCAGCCCCAGTATCAGCTTCAGCAGCGTAGTCTTGCCCCCGCCGTTGGGTCCGACGACGGTGTTCATCTCGCCCGATTCAATGTAGAATGAGACGTTCTCCAGCACATTCGCACTATTATAGGCGAAGAAGACGTCTTCAAATATGAGGACTTTTTGTTTCTTCAAAGGATTGGTGGCTTTGAAAAATTATTAGGCATCAGAAATTCCGCATTCCGCGCAGGGAATCAGGCGAAAGCGCCTCGCGGACTTTTTCGCCGATGTCCCGCAGATTCTTCAGAATATCCTCCGCCAGAGGGTCAATAGAGACAACGGTTCCGTCGATGGCGTCGGCAACAGCCGATGCGGTTTTGGGATCAAACTGCGGCTGAACTAATATGACCTTAACTCCTTCGCGACGGGCGGTCTCGATTATCTTCGCGATTGTTTTCGGTGAAGGATTTTTGCCTTCAATCTCCAGAGGCGTCTGCTTCAATTGATAGGAATCCGCAAAGTAGCCGAACGCTGGATGATGAACATAAAACGTCTGCCCGGCTGCGCCCGCCAGATCCGCCTTCAGACGCGCATCTACCTTCAATAGGTCGTTCATAAAATCCTGCAAGTTCTCGTCATAAACCGCAGCGTTAGCTGTATCAATACCTGTCAACGCCCGGGCGGTGTTGTCCGCCAGCCGAGCGAGCTGCGGAATCCCCAGCCAGACGTGCGAATCACGGTTCAGAATTCCCGGCTGTTCCTCTGTAAGATAGTCCGGCGGCCTAGACTCGTGCTCATCGTTGAATTCCAGACGCCGCCAGGTGATATCATTAGTCATGTCCAGAATCGCCGCCTGAGATTTCTGCCCTTTGATCTTTTCAATCAAGACCTTTTCAAAGGGCATCCCTATGGTGAAGAACGCCCTTGCCCGGGAGATTTCGGTCAGTTGCCGAGGCGTAACCTCAAAGGTGTGAGGGGAAGAGCCCTGAGCCACCAGTGTATGCACTTCCACCAAACCGCCGCCGATTCGCTTCACGATGTACGACTGCGGGGGAATACTGACGAAGACGCTCAGCTTGGAGTTCGCATCATCTGCAGTCTCCGGTTTCTTTTTGGCGCAGCCGTTGAGAGCCAATGTCATGCCGGCGAGGGCAAGCATTGCCGCGAAAAACCGGAGATAGATATTTAAAATCAGTTTCGAATGCAGCATTTAACCTTCTACATGCTTACATATAAGGAAAGGCGTATAGCATTCGGGACACTTCTCGACGGTATGCGACCGGGTCAACGCTTGCCAGTGCTCCTTCTGGTGATTGGACAGCACGCCGGCTCCGTTGCACAGAGGGCAGATGTTTTCCAGCGCTTGGAGAATCGCCGCCCTAATGAACTCCGAGCGGTTCTCGATGCCTTCCAAAGCGGTCAATAAACCGCCGTCGGCTTTAAATGTGATGATGTTCCTTTTTTGACGATCCATCGAAGTCTCCTTTGTTTCGGTGTTATGAAGGTAATACGGTTTATTACATAAAACAATGAGTAAACTAAAGAAATTTCTTTGCAAACCGTAAATATTCTGTGCTCTGTCCTTATTATACCAAGTTGCGTTCAAATGGTCATATATAAAGAGAAAGGGAGAAAGGGAGAAAGTAGGGATGGAAATAGAGACCGTTTGCATATTCCTTTGACGCCTTGCTTGCAATAATGGCCTATTGATTGCGATTTAGTATTATTAAGGGGTGCATTTTCTTTTTAACAACAGAGGTAATGCGTCGAAGACCTATCATTCCAACGAAAGTTGTAATCCATTTAGTTATATTTTGAATTCCCGCTTTCGCGGGAAAGAATTAGTGCCCCCGTTGAGTTATGAAAAAGTCGCTTGACAAATCGTCCAATCAGCGTTATTATCTAATAGGTTATGCTAAACGTCCTTGCTCCAGTATTTCTTTGACGCTTCAGCGCGACCGGTCGCCTGCTTGCGTCTGTTCCCATCACCGGAAACCTTGGAGGGTGCAATGCAAAGCAAATTGAGCATTACCGCTGTTTCTCTGGCTTTAGTCCTGACGCTCGTATTTAATACTGTGTCAGCTCAGAGCATTTCGGGGCGCATTTTCGATTATGAAGCAAATCCATTGTTGGAACCCATATTAGTCCAGTGCTCGACCGACCTCGATTCCTGGATCGAGAACACCGTCAACAATGGATTCTACGAATTCCGCGACCTGCAGCCGGGCGATTATTACGTTCGAGCCATGTCCGCCGGAGAAGGATGGTACTGCCGCAGTTACTGGCCCGGAGGGTGGAGCGATGATGACGCCGAGATACTGACCATCAGGAACGACGAAAACTGGGAAGACATGGATTTTTATTTGCAAATGGGAGGTAAGATACAAGGTGCCATCATCCCCGCCGATGGCGGTCATTTTCCGGAGAGGTCAATATCGCTGGTGGTCTTCGACCCCAGCGACGTCTTGTTCTTTATTCATCCATTCTGGAGCGACCAACCCATCAATCCTGAGGATTATACGACAATTCCCCTGCCGCCGAATGAATACGTCGCGGCTGCCCTTCCCGCGCCTCCGGACATGCACATCCGAACTCTTTACGGGAATACCTTCAGCTACGAAGACGCTGTGCCCTTCATGGTGAATTCCGGAGAAACAACCGGCGACATCGATTTTGAAATCCCCCTCGGCGGAGGCGTGACCGGCGTCATCTCTGCTGAAGGCGTGCCTTTGCCTTTCAGCGCGGCATTCTGTTTCGTAAATGACCGCTCGTTTCTATGGTCCTCATTCCCTTGTACTTACGGCTTCAGCAATGCTCAGGGAATCTACACGGTTTATGGGATTCCCGAGGGAAATTGCTACCTGATGTTCCAACCCCACGGGAACCTATACTTAACGGAATACTGGCGCAACGCCTACGATATCCTTCACGCGACGCCCATCCGTGTGAACGCCGGCTCCATCACGGAAAACATCAATTCTGACCTTAATCTTGGCGGACGAATCAGCGGCACGCTTCGAGATCCGAACGGAGAAATACCGCAAACGGTCGAGTGGGACATGCTGGAGTTGGTCTCCGCAGTCGAAATGACTGACGACGTCACCATCGTGGTGGACCAGGAAGGAAACTGGGAGACCGACGACCCGGTAGCACCGGGCATATACACCATAAGAATGAATCCCATATCTGATAACCGCTTCTGGCGCATTACCCACCTGGGAGACAGTTTCTTTCCTTGGGATGCTCAGTGGTTTCGACTGATTCTGAGCGAGGATAAAGAGCCTCTGCAGATTCAATACCAACTCGGCGGAGCGTTTAACATCACCTTGCTTGATCCGCAAGGCAATCCGGTTCCTACCGCGAATTTTAATCTATGGTTGGACGGCAGGGAGTTAAAAAACTACACGGTTGAATCATCGGAGGAAGGACAATTCCAGATCAATGGTCTTTCCACAGGCGAATACATCATAGCGGCGTCCATCGATCCCGAAGACTATATGCCCGAGCCGGAGATGCGAGACCAGCCGCCCGATCCGGATCACCTGTGGCCCCTGTTGTACAGCGGCAATGCGACCAGCTTCAGGGCTGCGCAGACGGTCAGGATTGAAACCGGTCAGGTTACCGCGGTTGAGATGAGGTTCATCAACGGCGGAGTGGTTCATATAACCGTTTTTAATCCGAACCACAGCGGTCTCAATCTGATGACCGACGATGTAACCGTCGCGGGACTGCCGGTCCGGGATGACGGCGTGGTGTTTTATGATGCTCCTTCAACCACTCAAGATGGACCCTTTGTCTCCGATGAGGGAACGTTCACCATACTTGCTCCGGGCACATACACCATTTTAGCGGCGCCGATATACACGGACCTCCACCCTGATGTAGATCCACCTTCCTTGACCCGCACCTTTTTAGGCGACGTGGCGGATTACGACGACGCCGCGAGCTTTACAATCCAGACCGGGCAGACGGTGGAAGCCGAGATCAATATGATCGCCGGCGGTCATTCGATTTCAGGACGACTTCTTAGCGAGGTCGGTTTAACGCCCTCCAGCGGCACGGTTCTTTTGATTCGTCGGACCATGCGGCCGGTGGCGGCTTACTTTGCCTATTTGAATCTTAATATCCACGGCACCTATACCATCAAGGGAATCCCCGACGGCGACTACTTCGCTCTGGCGATGCTCAACGACCAAGAGGGCTTCTTGATGAATACCTGGCGGCCAGACGTGGCGGCCCCGGGTGTGCAGTTTGGCAACTTGTTGAGCATTCCTCAAGAAGCTCAGGGCATTCACGTCGCCGGAGCGGACCTGAACAATATCAACATTACCATGCAGCGAGCGGCGGACTACCGTTCAGTTCCGCTCGACAATCCCGTGAAACTGCCGGATGAATTCATGTTGTGCCAACCATATCCCAATCCGTTCAACGAAATGACGATCGTTCCTTTCATGCTGGTTAACGCTGGGCGCGTGAAGGCGCAGCTCTACGACCTTCAGGGGCGGTTGGTTCAACAAGTGGTTGACCACAACTTTGGCGCGGGCGCGAACATTGTCTCCCTGGACGCCTCCGGACTGGCGGCTGGCACTTATCTGTTGAGGATGTCCACAGGAGATGTTACCCGGACGCGGAAGGTAGTTCTATTGAGGTGAGTTATCAGGGCTTGCTGGATTCGCGGAGTAAAACGAACAGCCCGGAGGCCTTAAACTTCCGGGCTGTTTCCTATTATAAATGGTTTGTATAAATTAAATTGTGCATGTCCAGTTTTTGGGGTGCATTACACTTTAAATGTTGTGCAACTCAGTTTCTACGAACAAATTATGCTGTACGCCCGGCGGGATTTGAACCCACGACCTCATGCTCCGGAGGCATGCGCTCTATCCAACTGAGCTACGGGCGCTATTAAAACCGATTACTATATATTTC
>CAZCEM010000068.1:0-8687 GCA_964497555.1 uncultured bacterium | reverse complement strand
GCCTGGCACTATCACGAGCGGCAGTCGGACAACGTAACCTGCGTCAAGGGTATGATAAAGCTGGTGCTGCACGACGACCGAGAAGGCAGCCCCACCTGCGGCGAGACGAACGAGTTTTTCATCGGCGAACATAACCACCTGCTGGTTCACATCCCGCCGATGGTGCTGCATGGCTGGAAGTGCATCTCCGACGGCGAATCAATCGTTGTCAACATAACCACTCAGACCTATAACTACCAACAGCCCGATGAACATCGCAAGCCGTGGGACGATCCGGCGATAGGTTACGATTGGTCGAGGAGGTTCTTTTAAGCGGGAGCATTACCTGTGAGCAGGAACACTGACTTAACGAAAGACAGCCGCAGGAGGGTGCTGGTCACCGGCGGCGCCGGATTCATAGGCTGCAATCTTGTTCGTTACGTGCTGCGGGAACGTCCTGACTGGGAGGTGGTCAATCTCGACGCCTTGACCTATGCCGGCAATCTCGAATCGCTGCGCGACGTCGAGGACCATAGGAACTACACCTTCATCAAGGGAGATATCACCGACGCTGCGACGGTGCTGAAGGCTATTGAAGGCTGCTGGGGCGTGCTGCATCTAGCGGCGGAATCCCATGTTGACCGGTCGATTCTGGATCCGGGGCCGTTTCTCACGACTAATGTGCTGGGCACGCGGGTTATGCTCGACGCGGCGCTGCAGTGCGGCGTCGAGCGTTTCGTGCAGGTTTCCACCGATGAGGTCTATGGGAGTCTCAGTCCGAATGATCCGCCCTTCACCGAAAGCCATCAGCTTGAGCCCAACAGCCCCTATTCCGCGAGCAAAGCCGCTGGTGACCTGTTAGCGCGCGCCTATTGGGTCACGTATAAACTGCCGGTCATCATCACCCGCTGCTCCAACAACTACGGACCCTATCAGTTTCCTGAAAAGTTAATTCCCCTGCTGCTGAATAACGCCCTATCGAATCAGAACATCCCCATCTATGGCGACGGTCAGCAGGTGCGGGACTGGATATACGTGGAGGACCATTGCCGGGGGCTGTTGACGGCGCTTGAACAGGGGAAACCGGGTGAAACCTACAACCTGGGCGGCAACAGCGAATTGAAAAACCTCGAACTGGTCAAGCTGCTGCTGAGGGAACTGGGCAAGCCCGAATCCCTCATCCGGTTTGTGAAGGACCGGCCGGGGCATGACCGGCGCTATGCGATGGACATCGGCAAGACCAAACGGGAACTGGGCTGGGAGCCGCTCTTTCGGTTTGAAGACGCGATAATTTCAACCATCGTCTGGTATCGGGAGAACAGTTCTTGGGTGAATTCCGTCATAAGCGGCGAATATCGGGATTATTACCGGAAACAGTACGAAAATCGGTGAGAACTTGTCTCCAATATATCGCGTTGACGGCGGGAATGCTGCTGATTTTGGCAGCGTCAGCGCTGTCCGCGGAGTTGGTCGGTTCAGCCTATGTCCCGCTGGAGGATCCGGTATATAAGCTTATAGAGCAATGCGAGATGCGGGGCTTGATACCGGTCGGCAGCTTAAATGTCAGGCCTATTACTCGTCTCAAAGCCGCGACCTTCCTTCTGGAGGCGGCTGTTGATTACGAGCTGCTGGGCGACCGGATTCTACAAGCAGATCTGGATTATTACATCCGGGAGTACAGCGAGGAGTGCATTCGTCTAGCCAAAGAAATTAAGCCGGAGAAGCGCTCAGTGCGGTCTCTCAGCTATAATCCCATACCATCCATTAAGGCCTCACACTGGCATCTAATTCGTTATAAGAATGAGACTTTTCGGTTTATTTGCGATCCGCTTTTCACGTTCCGAAGGGACTGGAAGACCGATTCGGAAGGCTGGAACGTCGCACGCCGGTCGTGGGGCGTCCGGTTTTGGGGTGATTTGTCCGGAGGGCTGGGGTATTACTTTCAGTTTGTGGATCGTCTCGAGCGCGGTCGTGGGAAATATCTTTCGCGGGAGGACCTGCTGGAGGACCGATACGGCTACGTGGGGCCTTTGCTGGGCGGCAAGGAGACCTATTACGACCAAACCGACGCCCATCTGGGATTAAAAGTCGGCCGATTTGACTTGTTTTTCGGCAAAGACCGCCCGGCATGGGGACCAAGCGCTGACCGCCTGCTCATCGGCGGTCAGGGACCCTCCTATGACAATCTGCGCGTCGGCCTGCGTTTAACCGATTTTCTTCGCTTCACATATCTGCTGGGCAAACTTCATCCTTGGGACGTCCCGACGGATCCGCTTTATCGCACCGAGGAAGGATGGACCCGTCTGGCGACGGTCAATAAATGGCTGACGGCGCATCGACTGGATGTGGCTATTGGCGATAATGTCACCATCGGCTTATCTGAAGCCTTAGTCTGGGGTGAGCGGGGACTGGACATCGCCTATCTGAATCCGCTGAACTTTCTGTTCTCCGCTGAGCATGATGGAGGCGACCAAGACAACGTGCTGCTGAGCGTCGATGCTTCCTGTCGCGTTTTAAACCGAGGGCGTGTGTGGGGAGCGCTCCTGATTGACGACTTGAAACTGTCCACTATCGGCAAGGGCAATCCCGGCAACAAAGTGGGTTGGACGGGGGGGATAGAGGCGGGCGATTGCGGGGTGGACGGATTGGGCGCGCGCCTCGATTACACCCGGCTTGAGCCTTATGTCTATTCGCACTTTTACCCGGTCAATCGCTTCTCCCATTGGACGACATGCTTGGGGAGCGATTTGAAGCCTAATTCAGACCGTTTGAGAGGCTCATTTTCGATGAGACCCTACCGCGAGATAGAGATAGATCTGTCGGTGAGCCACATCAGACACGGATCGATTGGCGCGGAAATCGAGGAAGCCCTTCCGCGCGAAGCGCCTCCGACGGTGCATTTTCTGGATACCAGCCCTTCCTCGCGCTGGGAGTTTGAAACGGGCGTGCAGTGGGAGTTTTACACCGGCGCGCGGCTGTCAGTCGGCTGGATTTCCAATTCACAAGGCACGGCTGTTCCCCATCGGGCTTATGCGGGAATCAGCTACAGACTTCAATAAAGACACATTTTCGATGGAAAAAGAATCAGTTGCGCATCTGAACCTCTTCGACCTGCTGCTGCTGCTGGCAAAATGGTGGAAGATATTCCTGTTGAATTTCGTCGTCGTAGTTCTGGCGGCGGTGATTATCGCCTTAATCCTGCCGGTGTGGTACTCCGCATCGTCGGTCATCCTTCCGCCATCCGGCGGCGGGGGAGGCGTGCCATCCTTTCTGCCCGCCAGCCTGAAAGGAATGGCGACGGATTTCGGGCTTGAAGTTCCGACCGACATGATTTATCAGTCGATACTGAACAGCCGCTCCTTGAAGACCGCGCTCATCGAGCGGTTCAACCTCCGGCAGGTCTATGAAATGGCGGATGAGGCCCCTTACGAGAGGGTTTTAGATGTGTTCGAGTCGCATTTCAGCGTGGAGACGCGGGATGATGACGCCATTTCGGTCAGCATCGAGGACCGCAATCCCCGACTCGCCGCGGATATAAGCAACGCCTGCGTCGAGGAATTAGACCGCATCTATCGGCAGATTACCTCTGAGACCGCACGAAACAATAGAATATACATCGGCAAGAGACTTCAACAGATAACGGATTCTTTGGAAACTTTGCAGGACAGCCTCATGCGTTTTCAAGAGAGCACCAGAGCGATATCCCTATCCGACCAAATGGTCGCCACCATCACCGCCGCGGCGGATGTGAAAGCCAAGCAAATCGCCAGCGAGGTTGATCTGGCGATACTCCGAAATAATTTCGGCGAATCGCATCCTTTGGTGGGGCAATTGGAGAAGACCGTCAACGAACTCACTAAGCACTACGTCTCGATTCTTAATGGCACGGAAAGCGACGTGTTCATCGGCCTGCAGGATATGCCGCAGCTTTCGCGGGAGTACGCCGACCTGATTCGCGCTGTTCGCGTGCAGTCCAGCCTTATTGAGTATATCTATCCGCAGTACGAGAACGCGGTCATTCAGGAGCAGCGGGAATCCGCCAATGTGAGGGTGTTGGACCGGGCGCAGGTTCCTCAGTTGAAATCGCGTCCGCCCCGTCGGCTTATCGTGATGATAGCGGCCGCCGGCTCCGTCCTGTTTACCTTGGTCTTCGTCATGGTGCTGGATTACTGGCAAACCCTGCCGGAGAAAAATACGGGAGACTGGAACAAATTTCAGGATGTGATCAAGGTCTTTCGCCGCAGGAGGATTGGTTGACCGATTCCGCAAAAGGGCTTCCAGCGGACGAGGCGGCCTCTTCGGCGTCTGTTTTAATTCTGGCGCTTTTAACCTTGTTGACGTTGTTCGGATCCCTGTCGCTGTGCCTGCTGCCGCATAGTCTCAGGTGGGGTTCCTTCGGTTTGGCGGTTTTGGGAGTGGCGGCGATGGCGGTGGTTTTCCTCAATGTGGAAAGGTTTTTAATGTATGCTTTTCCCTTCATTTTTATTATTCCCTACAAGCTGTTTCTTATTCCGATGGTTGTTCTGCTGATGGTTTCTTTCTTTGCCAACCGACTGAAAAACAGCGACCTGACGTGGGATGTTCCCCGGCTTCTGCCGCTTGGTTTGTTTATTGTCGCGGCATTTTACGGTTTGTCGCGCTCTAAAGATCCCGCGCTGGGTCGTTTTTATCTGGTCTTCTCAGTATTACTGCCCCTGCTCTGTTTCTTCCTAATCTATAATCTTCGATTGAAATGGAAGGACATTCAACTCTTTCTCGTGATAATTTGCGTGCTGTCCAGCGCAGTTGGATGGCTGAGCATGGCAAGGTATTTAAGCGGCGCTTGGAGCCGCGCTGTGATAGGTTGGAGCGCCAATTCGGCGTCTTTTTATTATGGCATGTTGACGCCCTTTGCCTTGATCGCCTTGCTTGACGCCCGCAGCGCGCTGTCGCGGCTTTTCTGTTGGGTCGTTTTATTGGGTCTTTTAGGCGCTATTTTCGTGACTCAATCCCGCGCCATCTATTTCTCGCTGTTTGCCGCGTTGTGTTTTATGGCTTTGAAGGAGAGGCGGGTTTTTCGGATAATGGTGCCGGTCATTCTGGCAGTCTTCCTCCTCGCGCCGATGCTGCTTATATACCGAATGGCAATGATGTTTGGAGTCGGGGAGGAAGTTGACTGGTCGTCAGTCGGCCGGCTCCAGATCTGGACAAATGCCCTCACGTTGATTCCCCGTTATTTTTGGTTCGGCATGGGAATCGACAGCTTTCGGTCGCTGTATCCATCGTTGTTTCCCGCCTCCTTTGTCCGGGCTTTGCATCCGCATAACATCTATTTGAGAATGCTGTTCGATTTCGGCATCTTCGGCCTCATCGGCTTTGTGTGGCTGATAATCTCGATTCTCAAGCCGGCGTTCCGGCAGCTTTTCCAGCGTGCAGCGTCAATTCGGACCCCTCAATATCGGCTGCTGTTGGCCGCCGTTTCTTCAGTGTTGATGATTTTGCTGGCGGGGATGGTCGATGCGCCAACTCATCATCCTCGCGTGGTCATAATGTTCTGGATGCTGCTGGCGATGATATTGATGTTGACCCGACAAGCGGCGCAGCGGGAGGACGCTCCATAAACTTCAAGATTTTATACATAGGAGACATCGAACAATCGCTGGTTTCCACCTGGGTGAATTATTTCCGCAAAACAGGCTGCGAGTTGGAGGTGATTTCACCGAGAGCTGGTTTGAAGTCGGATCTGACGGTGCATACTCCGCGCAAACCGGGCGCGTGTTCCTCAAGCGTCAAGAGGATGCTGCGCAAATTCTATCTTGACGGATTTCAGAAGCGGATTCTGCGGGGGGGGCGGTTTGATTTGCTGCATATACACTGTCCGTTTGGGGGTTGTGAGGATTGGAGTGATATTCGTCACGACAAGCTGGTCGTTTCCTGGTGGCGGCAGCACAGTCTTCCCGACGGCAGCCCGTCGTTCGGTGGGATTTGGGGCAAAGAGCATTTGCAGAGGGCGGCTGCCGTTACCGTCCCCTATTCTTTCTTATACGACCGGATCCGCGAAGCGGTGCCCGGTATCAAACATCTGGAGGTGATACCAACCGGGATTGACCCGGCGCGTTTTGAAGGTTTCAGCACCCGCGCGGCGAGAGGGGATTCGTTTAACTTCTGTTTTGCAAGGCCTATTGAACCGAGATGGGGTCCTGACCGGGCTTTGGAAGCCTTCATGCGTCTGGCGGAAGGGGTTCCGGAAGCCAGATTGGTAATGCTGGGGGAAGGTGAGGAAAAGTATGTCAGCGGTCTAAAACGATTAGCCCGCTCGAAAGGCTTGCACAATCGGATTCATATCACCGGCCGCGTTACTGAAGCTGAATATCTGGCTGTCCTGCGCGAAAGCCAGGTTTTCCTCCACCCTTTCCGTGAGGAAGGATTTGCCACCGGTTTATTGGAGGCGATGGCCGCCGGACTGCCGGTGGTAGCCACGGCGAGTGAATCCATTGCTGAGGTGGTAATCGATGATGCTACTGGATTAATCTGTCCGCAGGACGATATTGCCTCCTTGAGTAAGGCTATGTTGGAAATGGTTCACAATCCTGTTTTACGTTTGAAACTGGGGCACAACGCCCGCGAATTAGCGCTGAAACTGTACAGCTTCGACATGCACGCTGAGAGGATGAGCGGCCTTTACACGGAGGTTGTCGAAGGGAAGCTCTCGTCAAGAGCCCTGCGAAAACAGGCGCCGGGGGCTTAGGCGATATCGGTGGGAGTTAAAAGCTGATGCAGATTGGTTTCCCAAGCTATCTCCTGTTGCTCCTGACGATATTGGCGGCGGTGTGGGGAGGCCGCATCGATTGTGTCGGCAGATTCCTGAGCGGGGCGGTATTGATTGTCATTTTAAGCCGATTGTTCCTGGCGGGTCTTTCTCAAATAAGGTTATCGGAAGGCAGGCGGCAGGCGTCTTTTTATCCTCAATTATTGGCAAATGGGCTGCTGGTGTCTTTTGTCTGGGCAGGGGGGCTTTCCTTTTTATTGTATAACCTCAGCTTCGGCCGCATTGACAATTTACTCCCCGGTCTATCCTCCAATATGTGGGGAATGCTGTGCATCGGATTAGTGCCGGCTGGTCTTATTTTGCAGACTCGCAGCCTCAGCCGCATCATCGGCGTCGATGTTGCGTTCAGGCTCGTCGAGTTCCTCTCCTTGTCGGTCTTTATGACAGGCGCGCTAATTCTAACCGGACTCCATCGATTGTCATCCGAATCAATGCTGGGCCTGTGGATTCTGTCGTTGACGCTAAACGCGGCGGGAGCGGTTATTATTATATGGCTAAAAACAAGCATTCGAAAAGCAATCTCGCTGGAGCTTCTGAGGGAGACGTTAATATCCGGCATGAAGCCCTTCTGGGTCGATTTCCTGTCAGTTTTGAATTACTTTATGCCTCTGCTTTTCTGTTCTCGGTTTCTACCCTGGCATCAAACGGGGATGTTCGCCTTGACGCTGGTGCTGTCCGAGGCGGTTTGGCGGACAGCCTTGTTTATTAAAAATCGCTCCCCCCTCGCCGCTGTCGGAAGCGGGATTAGTCTGCGCCATTTTAGAAGACAGGAGTTCTCATTCTGCGTTCGGACAGGAATCTGGGCGGGAGTCTTTGTACTCATCGTCGGAGGGGTGCTTTTCGGACAAGTCTTCAGGGCCTTGTTCAGCGAGGCCTGGTTGCTGCTGTTTCTGGTCCCGGGGATGGTTTTTCATCTGATAACTCGTCTGCTCTCTGAGATGTTTGAGGAGGGGGAGGACTACTTCCTGCTCGTGAGTTCAGGCGCGATAGCCTTTGCGGTCAACTTTGACCTGAGCCTCCTGCTGGTCGGCGGATTAGGATTGGCGGGAGCCGGGTTCACTTTTTTTCTCACACAGGCGGCGATGGCGGTTTTTTATCTGTCGGTTTATCGAAAACACGAGGGTCTAAGGACGCGCGAACTTTGGACGGAGGTTAAAACCGCCGCTCACCGACGTAATGTCGCTAAAGGGGAGCGTCAATGAAAAACTCAGGTCCCGCGTCAGTGCGATTGATGTACATCACCTATCATGAGAACATCCTCTATAGCGGGATTCTGCGCAGCCAGGTTCAGAAAATGTTAGAGGGCTTGCCGGCCCAAAAAGACGTCGAACTCACGCTGCTGCTTTGTTTTATAAATCCTTATCATTTCTGGCGGGACCGAAATAAGTGGCGGGCGTTAAAGTCCGAATTGTCTTCCCGCGGCGTTCGATTGGTTAAAAGGCCGATGTTTTTCACCTCCCGTTGGCCCTGGTGGACGATGGTATTAACGCTGCTCATCTCTCTGCCGGCAGCCTTGTGGGAGGCTAAGCGCTTCTCGGTCAACATCCTTCATTCGCGCAGCTACGTCGCGGGCATTATCGCCCAGGCGGTGAGGGAACTGACCGGCATCGAGCACGTATTTGACCCGCGGGGCACCTTTCCGGATGAGATGACTGCGAACAAATTTTGGAAGGTCGGCGGTCCTACACATCGATTCTGGCTGAAGGCGGAAGCTCGGCTGATTCGGCGAGCCAGCGCGGTGGCAGCAGTTACACCCGGTTATAGGGAGTTATATCGGAGAATGGGGGCCGCGAAGGCGGTTTTCATACCCAATCGAGGCGAGGTGAGGTTCTTCAGCGAAAGGTCCCAGCAAGTAAGCCTGACGGACACGCCGACGCTGGTCTTTTGCGGCGGCATGGAG
>CAZCEM010000067.1:0-8759 GCA_964497555.1 uncultured bacterium | reverse complement strand
TTCCGGCTGGTAGTAATCATTGTAGCTGATGAAGTACTCGACGGCGTTGTAAGGGAGGAAGCCCTTAAACTCGCCGTAAAGCTGCGCGGCCAGGGTCTTGTTCGGCGACAATACCAATGTCGGACGCCCCCACTGGGCGATGACATTGGCGATGGTGAAGGTCTTGCCCGAACCGGTTACGCCCAGCAGCGTCTGGTATTTTTCTTGCTGCCGCAGACCTTTGACAAGCGCGTCAATGGCTTGCTGCTGGTCGCCGCGGGGCGGGAAGTCGCTGACGAGTTGAAATTCAGCCATTTATTGAAACGGTTTTCGTAAAGCGCGTCAATGCGACCCTCGACCTGGTCCAGGGGAAGTAAACTCCGAGATTGCTTCATCAGCCTTCGGCTGATTCACAAAGACGAAATCGAGACGCCTTGTGAATAATTCCGACAACTTATTCTTGTCCGTCTTCTTCGTTGAAAAGGCGTCCCGTCATTCGTTTTCTTTTAACAGCTTGTTTATTACCGCCACCTCGTTTAGATAGCCGCTCTTTCGGGCTGTTTCAAGCGTTTCACCCAGAAGCTCTCTGGCTTCTATGAGGCGGCTTGCCGTTTGAATCAGTCCTTTCGCCAGCATGATCTGGCCTCTAATTAGGATTTCGGTATCCTTAAACTGCCGAGCTTCAGCGATGCCCTCATCCAGCAGCTTGCGGTCACCGGTGGCGAGCAGGTCTATGAAACCGAGTCCCACCTTAGACGAAGCGACTGATGTTTTACTGCCGACGGCGGCTGCGTTCTCCAACGCTCTTTGCAGCATTTCGCGGGCTTCTTCGATCTTGCCGATGTCGATCTGAACATAGCCCAAGTAACGTCGGCTGTAATCCTCAGAAGGTTTGTTTTTTACTTCAACGGAGAGGTTCACCGCCTTGGTGAGGAATTCCTCCGCTGTGGTCAAGTCGCCCTGATAGAAGAGTGTCCAGCCCATGTTCATCATGATTTGAGGCTCGGTGGCGCGCAAGCCGCGTTTTCGGGCAATCTCAAGCGCTTTATCGAAGTACTCCATCGCCTGCTTCGTATCGCCGTATTCCAGATACCAGGTGCCGATGTTGGACAATGATGCCACCTGCAGGCGATGGAAACCGATCTGCTGGGCGATCTTCAACTGTTCTTTATGGGAAGACAGCGCTCGTTCTCGTTCGCCCTTTGCCTGATAGATCGTCGCCAGATTGCCGAGATTCTGACATTGAATTTGGGTGGAGCCAATCCTGCGACTGATGTCCAGCGCTTGCTGATAAGCCTCCACAGCTCGCTCGATGTCTCCCCGTCTTTGATGCGCTAATCCTATGTTGCCCAGGTTAACCGCTTCCGACTTTTTATTGCCGACACGGCGGTCAATCTCGACCGATTGGTTGTAGTACTCCAGCGCTTTATCGAAATTGCCTTGCGCTTGATTTGCCAGTCCACAGTTCGTGTAAGCCACGGATAAACCTTTGGGGTCGTTGGCAGCTTCAGCGTCCTTCATGCAGGTTTCCCAGTAGTGCAGTGCTTCCTCGTGCTTGTTCTGTACAAAATGCCAGATGGCGATCTTGTCGTTGATGTTGAACCGTCCGAAGGGATAGTCCAGACCTTCCAGCAGAAGCATCGCTTCATCTATGACTCGCTTCATCTCCTTAAGGTCATGGGCGCGATAATAGTAGCGCGCCAGCGTGCCCAGGGTGTCAACCTGCCCCTCCTGGTTTTGCTGGCTGGCGGTGATGTCCAAAGTTTCATCCAGATCCTGTTTTTGCAGGTCGGTTTTTCCTGTGATGGCGTAAACCTTGGCGCGCATCAACAGCAGCCGATAGCGGCGATCGGGATCCTTTTCCCGAGTGGCGCGGTCTAAAGCCTGGGTGTAGTAATCATCGGCGGTATCGTTGGCATACAGGTCAAAGGCTTTATCGCCGGCTTTCCAGAGATATTTAACTGCTCGGTCGTCGTCGTCGGACTGCGAGAAATGCCGAGCCAGGTCGTCGTACCATTCGGGCAGAGAATTATGATAGAGTTCCTCCAGACAGGTGCCAATTCGCCGATGGTATTCGCGCCGATGGGCAAAGAGGAGGCTGTCGTACGCCACGTCGCGGGTGAGAAGGTTCTTAAAAATGTAGTCGTAAATATCCGCGTCGGCGGCGGAGGTGATTATGTCGTTGGTCTCCAACTCCTCAAGGGATTTTTTTATGTCCGGTCGGGCGATCTCAATTGGGTAGGAGCCGTTGACCACGTCTTCTTGAAATTGACGTCCAATAGCCGCTGCCAGCTTAACCGAGACCTTGGCAACAGGCGGGAGACGATCCAGTTTGCTCATTATCAAACTCGCCAGCGAGTCGGGCACTTCCACATCAGTGAGGGCTCCTATCTTATCCACAAATACGTTTCGGCCTTCAGCATCGGTGTCGATTTTCAAACGCTGCAGAGACTTCAGATTCTCGATGAGCTGCTCGGCAAAGGAAGCATTTCCGTGTGAAGAATCATAGATAAAGTCCATCAGCCCCTGGTCGATGCGGCTGGCGCGCAAACGCTGGAGCACCAGTGTTTCGGTCTCGGCACGGTTAAGTTCCGAAAGGTCAATTTGGGTGGCGATGGAATTCTTTTCGACTTCCGCAATGTGCGGTGATGTGAAGTTCCGGCTGTAAGGTCGTCGCAGGTAGAGGTAAAGAATTCGTTGATCAGCCAAGTTGCGCAAAATGTAAGACAGCAGCTCCAGCGAATTGCGATCTATCCATTGAGCATCTTCGAAAACCAATAATAAAGGAGCTTTAGCAGAGCGGCTGCGAAGGAACTGAACCAGAAAATCGAAGAGGTTTTCCTGTCGCAATTGGGCGTCAAAGTGCTTGGTTATATCGTTTTCTTCGCAAGGGACGCCCAATAAACCAGCGATAATGGGCAGTCGAAAACTGTGTTCCGGATCGGTGGAATTAACAGCGGCAGAAATCTTTGCCAACGCTTCTTCGCCGCCGCCCGCTGAAGGCAAGCCCATCATCCTGCGAAGGATTGATATCCATATAAGATAAGGTGAGCGCTTGGCGTAGCTCAGCGCTTCTCCACCCGCAGCGGCGAATTTCCTCACCTTAGTTATCGCCAGCACCTCCTGCCCTAGACGCGATTTGCCCACCCCGGCTTCGCCTCGGATAATCATCACGCGGGGCAAACCGGATTCCACCGCAGTCAGGACTTCATGTATCTTCTCAACTTCTCTGCTTCTGCCGACAATCGGCTGACGATCTGTTTCCGCCACTCGTCTCTTTCTGGCAGCCAGACCGGTGACATGGCTCACCGGCACCGGATTCTGAATTCCTTTGAAGCGAGCGGCTTCGAGCTGTAGATACTCGAATTTCGCACCCGCGCGTTCGCGGGTGGCTTCGTCAATGAGCAACTGCCCCGGCTGGCTGTGCGCCATCAACCGCGCCGACAGGTTCACAACGCTGCCCATGACGGTGTATTCCTGACGACTGGGAGCGCCCACCTCGCCGGCGAATACCACTCCCGAAGCAATGCCGAGCTTCTGTTCCAAGCCCATTTCGCGCAGCTTCTCATTTCCCAGGACCAACTCCAATCCGCAATGCACCGCCAATTCCTCGTCGTTTTCGTGGGCGGTGGGCGTGCCGAAGGTGATAATGAATTTGGAGCCTTTATCGCCCATATCGACTTTGTTAATTGAACCACCGTAACGTTTGGTCAGGCTGTACACCCAGCCATACACCTCCTCCAGTTTCTCGCCGACGCGCTTATCTACATCATAATTAAGTCCCTTGAAGGCCATGAAGATCACCGACGCCCGACGAATCTCCCCGACGGAATCCATCCCCAGCGCCATTCGGTTATACACCGCTGGATCGATAAAATAACGGGCGATGGGCTCCCAGTCCTCCTTTGAGGCTGTTCTTGACTCCTGCTGAGGCCTCTCCGGGCAGGGCGCATTGGGATCAAGCAGGATGAATCCGTCTTTTTGAGGCGAAGGGCGAATAGTGCATAACTCCGCTAATTTGGGGGTAATCACGACTTGACCGGACTTACCGTGATGTTCGGCTTCAGCCGCGCGGTCCAATGGAAGACCGGCTAAAAGGTATTCCTTTCCGCCGTCGGCATCCGGACCGACAATCCGGAAAAAAACCTCCCCAGCCGCGATGCCTATCTTCATGCCTAAGGAAAACACCCCGGCTTTAGTCTCGACATTCTGGAACTCGCTCATCTTCTTCTGAAGGTCGAGGGAAGTAGCCACCGCCCGCATGCCAACTTGACATAGGCTTTCGCCAGCCTTAAGGGGGAAAAAAATGGTCATGGCGTCGCCGCCGAATTTGCCGACGAAGCCGCCGCCGAGTTCGATGCGGCTTATCATTTCGGTGAAGTATCGGTTCAGGATGGCGGTTAAGGACTCCGCGCCTTCTTTGCCAATAGTCGCCAGACGCTCGGACATATTGGTAAAGCCGGAGACGTCCGCAAAAGCCACCACCGCCGGGAAACGCTGCTCGGTCTGTCCCGCAGCTATCCGTTCGAGAAGAGGAGTGGGAACGAAGGAGGCAGCTTTTTCAGTTATCTTCATCTAAAAGCCTCAATGCCAGTGAGGTCAGCGCCCACCACTAAAGTTTGTATATCGTGAGTGCCATCACAAGTGGACATCGATTGCAGGTTCACCAGATGACGCCCGGATTGGGATTTATAGGTTATGCCGACAGCAGCGAGGAAGTCTCGCGCCCTCCGTTCACCTTTAGTTAGCAGTTCGTCGAGGTGGCAGCAATCGAGCGCTTGATAATCCGACGCCACTTCAGAATCCTCCGTTGAAGCAAAATTACTGAACCTTTAAGTTAATATCAATTCAGTCTTAACGCAAATGAATACTTGGCGCTTTAAGGTCCTTTATCAACGCGAACAGAAGAGAGTTCAAACTGACTGGCAGTCCTTTTTTGCGGGGTGGCAGCCCTCATCGAGATGTGGGGGTTATTGATTACACGGACGAGACGGGCGGGATCAGTTTCCAAAGGAACGTGTTGTCTGGCTCAGCGGAAGGATTTGCTCAGTGGCGAGGGAAGAATCTTTCCGGGATTGAAGATGTGATTGGGATCGAATATCTCTTTGACTTGGCGGGTGAGAGTCAGCACTTCCTCCGGAAACTGCCAGGGAAGAATATAGCGTTTGGATATGCCCACGCCGTGTTCACCGGTGATGGTCCCGCCCAGGGCGAGCGCAGCTTTGAAAATGTCCTGTCCCGTTTCGCGGGCGGCGCTGACTTGAGACGGTGTCTTCTGGTCGAATAAAACCACTACGTGCAGATTCCCGTCACCGGCATGACCATATACAGCGATGTTCAGCTTACGGGCCAGGCTGATGATGTTCACCCGTCGAGACATTTCCTGCAGCCGGCCGCGCGGAACCGCAATATCTTCGTGAATCTTGCCGCTGGCTATCCGCGACAGGCTGGGTGAAATGGAACGACGAAGCTGCCACAGCCGCTCTCGGTGGTCGCTGTCGCGGGCGGACTCCGTTGTCAAGGCGTGCTCTGAGAGCAGTTGCTGGATTTTAAGCAGAGATTCTTCCACGTCATCGGCTTGACCGTCCAGCTCCATTAAAACCGAAGCGCTGACTTCAGGAGAAAAATCGAGTTCAGCATAATCGGAGGCGGCTTGAAGGGCAGTTTTATCAAGGAATTCGAGAATGGAGGGAACAATGCCGCAGGCAATAATCTCTTCGATAGCCGCAAACGCGGTCGGTGTATCCGCGAAGTTGGCTGCTAGGGTGACGGTGCGTTCGGGCGCGGGTATCAACCGCAGTCCAATCTTGGTGAAAATCCCCAGAGTGCCTTCTGAACCGACCAATATTGGCGTAAGGTCCGGTTCGTGGACTTTGGATCCCCAGATGCCGGTTTTTTGAACCTCTCCATTGGCGTCAACGTACTCGACACCCAGAACGTAATGCCCCGTGACGCCGTATTTAAAGCAGTGCAGACCTCCGGCGTTTTCAGCGACATTGCCGCCGATAGAGCTGATGGTATAGGAAGAAGGGTCGGGAGGATAAAAAAGATTATGCTTCAGAGACGCGTCTTGGAGAGTTTTTGTCACCACTCCAGGCTGTGCTACCACCATTCGCGCTTCCGGATCTAAGCTCTCGATTTCCTTCATGCGCTCGCATGTCAGCACCAATCCGCCGTCATCGGGAACGCTGCCGCCGGACATCCCTGAACCCCGCCCGCGAGGAGTGATGCTGAGCTTCATCTCCCGAGCAAAATCCACCGTCGCTTGAATATCGTCGGCGCTCTCAGCGAAAATCACCGCGCAGGGCAATCCGCGGTTGACGGTTGCGTCCATCCCGTAGGTCTTAAGGATTTCCGGCGCTGTTTGAACGCGCTCTTTGCCCAGTTGCCGGCGGAGGTAATGAAACTTGTCTTTTCGAGTAAAGAGACTCAAGGTTAATCCGAAGGATTGAACCGTCCGCTTATCGCCTTTGTAATGTTAAAATAAGTAGAGATTAGCGAGGTGAAAGCCTTTCAGGGCTATGTATGAAAAAAACTAAAAAAAACTCCCCAACTGCAGCAAGCCCCAAACAGAAATGTATATTATAAAAATCGTTTGGACATAAGGCTAAGCTCAGCTTATTGATTGACATTTCCCAGTGATAAAGGCTACTATTTAAGGTGTATTTCCGGATTAATCGCTTGAAGGACACGACGCTAAGAAGCGTTAGAGTGGACTGTCAGTGATTCAAATGACTGCTTCAAGTGACAGCCATCTCATCTTTGTAAGCCTTTTGCGCAAGACGCTTTGTGACAGCGAACGGCTCAGACATGCTGAGATGTGAACCGAACAACGTTTTCAGAGAGCGATGCGAAAAATTCTCGTCGTGGACGACGACGCCGATAACCGAAACCTTCTGCAGGAGGTTCTTCAGCGTTGGAACTGCGAGGTAGTCCTCGCTGAAGACGGGCTGGACGCCTTATCTTCATTGGATTTGACGTTCGATCTGGTCTTGTTGGATGTCAACATGCCGTTGATGGACGGTTTTGAAGTGGCACTGCGGATACGCCAAGAGCCTTTGTTCTCAGATCTGCCCATCATCATGGTCACCGCCATGGCAGACCGAAGAGAGCGGCTGCGAGCCGTTGAAGTCGGCGCCAATGACTTTGTCGGCAAGCCGATTGATTTGAATGAACTGAAACTGCGCACCGAATCCCAGCTGCGGCTAAAGACCACTCAGGACGAGATTAAGCGTCACCGCGAGCAACTCCAAAAAGCCATCGACCAGAAAACTCATGCCTTGAGGCAGGCGCTGACGGAAATGACAGACGCCAACCGCCGAGCCGAGCAGGCTACTTTAGATACAATATACCGATTGTCCTTAGCGGCGGAGTTTCGAGATTCGATAACGGGCACCCATATCCAGCGCATCAGCCGCTACTGCAAAGTATTGGCGGAGGGACTCAGCCTGCCCAGCGACGAGGTGAACCTTATCTTTCATTCCTCACCCATGCACGATGTAGGCAAGTTGGGGATACCCGATTCGATTCTTCTCAAACCAAGCAGCTTAGATGAAGATGAGATAAGTATCATGAGACAACATACGACCATCGGGATGAGAATTCTTAGCCAATCGTCTTCGGAGCTGCTTCAGGCCGGCGAGGTCATCGCTCACTCCCATCATGAGAAATGGGATGGCAGCGGGTATCCCCGAGGTTTGTCTGACGAAGGCATTCCGCTTTGGGGCCGAATCTGCGCTGTGGCGGACGTGTTCGACGCCCTGACTAACAGCAGACCCTATAAAAAAGCCTGCTCCAACGAAGAGGCTCTTATTATCCTTAAAGAGGGTCAGGGCAGCCACTTTGATCCCTCAATACTTGAGATATTCTTTGACCGCCTGCCGGACATTTCAGTCATACAGCAGAGTTATCAATAGAACTTGTTGAGAGAATTTCAGTCAGGAGTAGTTTAATATTAATGGGGACAGAATCTATTGGACATTAGTTGTAATTCCCGCTAAAGCTGGAATCCAGCCCTAATTTCTTCTGGATTCCAGCTTTCGCTGGAATGATGCGTCTTCGACGCATTACCTCTGTTGTAAAAAAGAAAATGCACCCCTTAATGGCGACCCTCTTCGGTCACACAGCATGACGCGCTTCAACGACAAACGCGAATTACAGCCGCGCTGGTTTATTGAAGGGACCGAGCATTTTTTAAAAAAGGAGGATTCACGTGACAACCAAACGAGCCGGGGAGATAATGATACCTTTGGACCAGTATCCTCATATTCCTTACTGGTTCACCCTTCGTCAGGCGGTGGCGGCGCTTGAGAAGTCCGAGATCGAGCGCGAGGGGCGCAAATCGCTGCCGCGCGCGCTGCTGGTTTTCGACGAGCATTATCATTTGCTGGGCTGCGTTCGCCGCCGCGACATCTTGCGGGGTTTGGAGCCGAAGTTCCTGCGCACCATGCCGATTTCTCACCGAAAGTCGCTGTTCGATGTCGAAGTCGATCCCAATCTGGTGGATCTTTCTACCGGTAAGATATCACTGGCTCTGCAGGAGCGGGCGGATCAGCCGGTCAGTGAAATAATGAGCCCCATTACCACCATGGTGGATGTGAACGATCACCTGGCGAAGATTATCTATAAGATGATAAACCGCGATCTGAACCTGATCGCGGTCAGCCGGGACGATAAGGTCGTGGGGGTGGTGCGCAGCGTGGATGTTTTTCATGAAGTTGCCAACCTGCTCTTGCAATATTAATGCAGGCAGAATCTATTGGACATTAGTTGTCATTTCC
>CAZCEM010000066.1:1420-8803 GCA_964497555.1 uncultured bacterium | reverse complement strand
AAGTCTTAAAGTCTTAAAGTCTTAAAGTCTTAAAGTCTTAAAGTCTAAAGTATGGTGACAAGTTAATAATTCGTTAATGGTAAGGGGATTCCGTGTGCTGTGGATGTCCTCATGCTGCGTAGAGAGGGTTTATCGACCGCAGGGCGAAGACATCCTGCAGCACGCTGTCGTTGGATTAGGGCCAACCAATGAAGCTGTGGAAGGGCACATCAATAACTCAAGTCCAAGATATGAAAGAATCGGATAATTTACAAGGACTTCTGCCGGACGTTCGCAGTTCACTTCGCGGGAATTGTCATGGCGGCTCCGACGCTGCGATATAAGAGAACCGCCCCAGCCCTTGGCTGTGCGGACTCTCAGCCGGACTTGGCCGCCGGACATCCCTCTCTGCGGCAGTGGATGTGAGTAAGAACAGGATTCTGTCGAAAACTCCCGCATGAGGATGGAATCTTATTACTCTCTATCTGTCTTTTCCCACTGTCGGCGCATTTCGATGCCCCTTCATATTGCATTTTTTAAAAGTAGTTTCGTAAATTTTATTTGCCTT
Organism: uncultured bacterium; assembly: GCA_964497555.1. Classification (GTDB taxonomy): domain Bacteria; phylum Electryoneota; class AABM5-125-24; order Hatepunaeales; family Hatepunaeaceae; genus CAZCEM01. The sequence goes on along the minus strand of CAZCEM010000066.1, from coordinate 8,256 downwards.
CGGGGAGAGGTGGAATTCCCTACCGACGGTACAGCCCGTGAGTTCCCTGGCCTCTTGGGGAACAGAGCCGGTGAAATTCCAGCGCCGACGGTAACAGTCCGGATGGGAGAAGGCGGCTTCGGATTTGCTCCGCTGATACCTCACACTGGGCGACAGACGTTCTTGAGTTCTCTGAAGTAATCAAGAATGGCTGTTGTACTTGGTCTCAGAAGATATCCGCGAAGATGAATTTCTGCGCCATTCTCCCCCGATGAAGACATCGGGGGTTTTTATTGACGCCTATCGCCGGTTCCCTCCCCCTTCTGCCCCGCGGAGCACATCTCCAGACAAGAGACGCCAGATACCAGACACCCAACACCAGAAACCAGTCACCAGTAACTATTACTGGGTGCATAATCATTTGGTCATTAGCCGTCATTCACGCGAAAGCGGGAATCCAGTCTTAAAGTACTTCTGGATTCCAGCTTTCGCTGGAATGATGCGCAATTGAGCAAAACATCAAATATTCAAAAGAAAATTCACCCCTTAATGCCGTTACCACCGGACATTTACTACATGCGTCGAGCCTTGCGGCTGGCACGCCGAGGACGGGGTTTAGTCTCACCCAATCCCCGCGTGGGCGCGGTGCTCGTGGACGAAAGCGGATCCATCCTCGGCGAGGGCTGGCATACCCGCTGGGGCTGCGCCCATGCCGAGGTTGAAGCCCTGAGCGCCGCCGCTGGCCGCGACCTCCGAGGTGCAACCATGTATGTGACGCTTGAGCCTTGCTGTCATCAAGGCAAAACTCCAGCCTGCACCACCGCGCTCGCTGACGCCGGCATCAAGCGGGTGGTTGCAGCGACCATCGATCCTAATCCGATGGTCAACAGTCAGGGAGTATCTTGTCTCGAGAAAGCGGGAATTAAGGTGGACGTTGGTTTGTTGGGCGCGGAAGCTCGATACGAGAACCGAGGCTATTTCACCTGGCGGCTGCGCGGCCGCGCCTGGTGCGCTGCCAAGATCGCTCTCAGTCTGGATGGAAAGATGGCAAATCCAGCTGGCGTCTCCAAGTGGATAACCTGCGGAAAAGCCCGTCGATTGGCGCACGCCCTCCGCGCTGACCACGACGGCATCATCGTCGGTGGCGGCACCGTGGCTAAAGATGACCCGGAATTGACCGTGAGGCTGGTCAAAGGACCCAATCCGGTTCGAATCGTCTTGTCCCCGCGGCGGGGCCTTCCCACCGAGAGCCTGTTGGCGCGCACCGCCGGTAAGGTTTCCACCGTGCTGGTCGTCGGTGAGGATGGCTATCCGCCAGGAGGGAATCTGGACGGGATTAAGGTTCTGCGTCTGCCGTTAGGCGAGGGCGGCTTCATCGATCCGCTGCAACTATTACGGGAATTGCCCCGCCAGGGCGTCCTTTCGGTTTTAATAGAAGGCGGATCCCAAACGCTGTCCAGCTTTCAGGCGGCGGGAGTAATTGATGAAATATATGCGGCGTATGCCCCTTCCGTGATAGGCGCGGGTATATCCCCCTTTGAGCATTTTCTGCCACAAAGTTGGGAGCACAAGCCCCGCTATGCGGTCTCCACCGTCAAGAGGCTCGGTTCAGACGCGCTGGTCAAATACAGCCGGGAGGGCGACCCATTTTTACCGGATTGATCGAAGAAGTCGGGATCCTGACCACCAAGATTGAACACCGCGGCAATCTGCTGCTGACGGTTCGAGCGAAAGTTGTGCGTGAAGGCTTGAGGCTGGGCGACAGCGTCGCGGTCAGCGGACCTTGTCTGACGGTTGTCGAGCTGACGAATGAAGGCTTCACCGTCGAAGCCTCCGCTCACACTATTAAAAACACCACTGTCGGCGTTTGGACGACGGGGCGAAGGTTGAATTTGGAACGGGCGTTGATGGTCGGCGACCGGCTGGGCGGGCACATGGTGCAGGGGCATATCGACGCAGTGGGCAAGGTGGCGCGGGTGTCCTATAAAGCCGGCGCGGCGCACATCTATATCGACGTCCCTCAACAAGTACGACCGCTGATTCCATCTCGCGGCTCGGTGGCGGTGGATGGCGTCAGCCTGACGGTTGCGGAAAAAAACGCGCGAGGATTCGTGATCATCGCAGTGCCTTTTACCTTGGAACATACGACCCTGTCCGAGCTGATGCCCGGGCAGGACGTGAACATAGAAACCGATCTGATTATCCGCTGGCTGGCGGAACGACTGGGAAACCTGACCGGCGACGACCAAATCCACACCGGGGAATCCAACAGGTTCTCCGCCTTTGGCGACATTTATCGAGAGGATTAAGTTGATATCGTCGATTCCGGAAGTTGTTGAAGATTTCAAACAGGGCAAGATAATCATCGTAGTTGATGATGAAGACCGCGAGAACGAAGGCGATTTTATCATGGCGGCTGACAAGGTTACGCCGGAAGCGATAAACTTTATGGCGATGCACGGGCGCGGCATGATTTGCCTGTCGCTCACCAAGGAGCGCTGCGAACAGTTGGACCTGAACCTCATGGTCGGCAAGAGCCAGAACAACGCCTTGCACGGTACAGCTTTCACCATAACCATCGACGCCGTCGAGGGCACCACCACCGGCATTTCCGCGTCCGACCGCGCCTTGACTATTCTCAAAGCCGTCGATCCGGAGGCAAAACCGTCTGATTTTGCGCGACCCGGCCATATATTTCCCCTGCGCGCGGCGGAAGGAGGCGTCTTGAAGCGCGCCGGGCATACCGAGACCTGCGTAGATATGGCGCGGATGGCGGGCTGTTATCCGGCGGGGGTGCTGTGTGAAATCATGAGCGAGGACGGCACCATGGCTCGGCTGCCCCAGCTCGAGATAGTAGCAGAACGCTTCGGGATGAAAATTGCCACCGTGCGGGACTTGATAGAGCTGCGGCGGCGGGATGAGAACCTGGTGTTCCGTGAGGTGGAGGTCGATTTTCCCACTCGTTTCGGGCATTTCAAGCTGATCCATTTCCGCAACCGTGTCACCGAAGAACATCATCTAGCACTGGTCAAGGGCGACGTGAACACCGACGAGCCGGTTCTGGTGCGGGTGCATTCAGAGTGCCTGACCGGCGACGTGTTCGGCTCGCAGCGCTGCGACTGCGGCGACCAACTGCATCAGGCGCTGCGGATGATCGAACGGGAAGGACGCGGGGTGCTGCTCTACATGAACCAAGAGGGGCGCGGCATCGGCCTGACCGCGAAATTGCACGCCTACAAGCTGCAAGATCAGGGCTTAGACACCGTCGAAGCCAATCTGAAGCTGGGTTTCCCCAGCGACCTGCGCGACTACGGCACCGGTGCGCTGATGTTGAAAAACCTGGGCGTCCGCAAGCTCCGGCTGATGACCAACAATCCCAAGAAGATCATTGCCTTGAACGGCTTTGACTTGGAGATGGTGGAGCGTGTGCCCATCGAGACGTCGCCCAATGAGGTGAATCTGCACTACCTGGAGACCAAGCGCGACAAGATGGGACATTTGATACTGAATAACGGATCCAATGGTAGGCATTAACTGTGGTTGTGGCGTGTCCAACTTGTTAGACATGCCGCGAGACGATGTATCATCTTTTCCTTTAACATAGAGAACCTCATGCAACAACCCAAAATACTCGAAGGCCGGCTCAATGCCGCGGGGATGAAGTTCGCGCTGGTGGTCAGCCGGTTCAATGACTTCATCAGCCAGCGCCTGCTGGACGGGGCTATAGATTGTCTCCAGCGCCACGGCGACGGCAAAGCCGACTACACCGTCATCAAAGTCCCCGGCGCCTTCGACCTGCCCGCCACCGCCGGCAAAGCCGCCGCTTCAGGAAGGTATCACGCTGTCGTCTGCCTGGGCGCCGTGATCCGCGGCGCTACGCCGCACTTCGATTACGTGGCTGCTGAGGTCGCCAAAGGCGTGGCTCAAATCGCCCTCCGCGGCGATATACCCGTAACCTTCGGCGTACTGACCACCGACACCATCGAGCAAGCCGTCGAACGCGCGGGGAGTAAAGCCGGCAATAAGGGCTGGGACGCCACCATCGCCGCCATCGAGCTGGTCAACCTCTGGAAAGAACTGTGAGCCCCGCTCTTAACCGGTGAAACGTATGAGCCTTGCGGCAGATTCACTTTGAAAATACCTACAACGAGGATGTCATGCGTAAATCACTGACGGCCTTAAACCAGTTGAAAACGGCTTGGCTGCTGGTCTTTGTCCTCGCAATTACCACTGACGCCGAGCAGTGGAAAATCATCTCCGACTTCCGCGACGTCCGGGAGGTTGTTTATGCCGATGGAAGGCTGTACTGCGCCACCAGCGGAGGCTTGGCGGAGTTCGATCCGGAAACGGAACTGTTCATCCTGCACGACCCAGCCGACGGATTTGCGGGCATAGGCGTCAGCGCGCTGGCTGAAGACGGGGCTGGAGGCTTGTGGCTGGCCTTCGACAACGGCCGCCTCCAGCGATTCGAACCCGGGCGCGGCGTTACCCACTCAGTGCAAAGTTTAGGACCTGAGACCGGCATAACGCACATCAACCGGATGACCGTTTCGCCGTGGGGCATTTTTCTCGCCACCAATTGCGGGATCGCGCGGGTAATCTATTCCGAAGCGTTCGATAGATGGGTGTGGCGGGAAGATTTTCGTCAATTAGGTGAATTCCCCCCTGAGCAGGAAGCCCTGTGCCTCTGCGCGCAGGATTCGCTGCTGTGGGTGGGCACCGCGATTGGCGTGGCGGTGACAAACCTTGGCGCTCAATCCCGCGTTTGGCGCAGTTTCACAATGGAGAGCGGCTTTCCCGCTTTATTGGTTAAGGACCTGATCGTGTTCGACGGTCGGGTACTGGCAGCCACCGACCAGAGAGTACTATACTGGAGCGGCACTTCTTGGCGCACCTTCGTTGGCTCAAGCGATGTTCGTCGTTTTCAGTTTTGGAATGACAGTCTTCGGGTGGTGCGCTCCGCGGGCGTATATACCTGGCTGGGCGGGTCCTGGCAGCGGGATACCGCTCCGCGAAGCTGGATCAGCTCCCTTGCCTACGACGACCGGCAGCGTATTTGGTGCGGTATGATGTTCGACAACGGCGCGGTCTATCGCGGGGGGCTGACGCGAGCCAACGGACAGGAGGACTGGACCGAATTCATACCTGAAGGCCCAACCTCCGGATTGGCGGCGGATTTTGCCTTTTTCGAGGACGGCGGCTTAGCGATGATCGGCGGTTTCGGCAAGGGGCACTATGGCTTGGGTATTTTTAACGGTCGAAATTGGCAGCGGTGGACGGCGCCCGATTATGTCTCGCGTCCGTTTTTAAAGCAGCACATAGCGGTTGCTGCGGACCTGGACGGCGGCGTTTGGACCGGCACCTGGGGCAGCGGATTGGTCTATTACCCGCTTGACGATACGGTCCTGTATTACGATTACAGTCCGGAAACCGGACGCCGTTTGATTGGCTACAACGAAGCGCACATTGACGACGCCTTGATAGGCGACTTGACGGTCGATCACGCTGGAAACTTATGGGTTTTGAATCGCTCGGCCGTCAACGGCAAAGAGCTGGTGTGTGTGCCGCGCTCCTTCATTCAAAATCCAGATTCAGAAGCGGTATGGATCTACTTCCATCGCGTCAACTTTAAAAACTTTCCGCACTTTGACCGAATCGCGGTGGACGCACTGGACCGAATCTGGATCGCTGCCTCGACCGCGGAGCCTATCGACGGCAAAGGCGTGTGGGTGCTGGATCCCCACGGCACGCCTGAAGATTCCACCGATGACCGCGTCTGGGGTCCTCTGCCCGGTTTAGGCTCAGCTCAGGTGCTGAGCCTCGCTTGGGATCCCGCCGGTTACATGTGGGCGGGAACAATCGAAGGAGCGTACTATATCACCGCTTCCACCGACGACATTTCCAGATACAGCTTCACCGGTCTATACCCGCTGCGGGACAATCAAGTCAACTCCATCGACATCGACGCCATGGGCAACAAATGGTTCGGCACGACCTTCGGCGTAACCATTGTCGCCCCCGACCTCTTTACCGTCCAGCGCCGCATCACCGACGACGCTCCCGATAAACTGCCCGGCACCACCGTAAATGTCGTGCGGATAAATCCCGTTACCGGCTGGGCTTACTTCGGCACCGACAAAGGAACCGCTGCCGTGCAAACGCCCTATCGCTACTTCGGGGAAACCCTCGCCGATGTTACTATAGAACCCAATCCCTTTAATCCCAACCGCGGACGATTGCGGTTCACCGGCAGTTCTTTAGGCGCGCAAGCTGAGGCCAGCATCTTTACGCCCGACGGACGCTTGGTGCGAAGGCTTACGCATGAGGAAGCCGCTTTGGGCTGGGACGGTCTGACCGATTCCGGACGACCGGCGGTGAACGGCGTCTATTTGATAGTCACCCATAACAGCAGCGGCAAGGCTGCGCGCGGCAAGGTCGCGTTGATACGGAAATAAGACGGCAGCGTCAGAGGGATTCCATCGCGTGATCACTCGACTGACGGTTAAGAACTTCGCGCTGCTCAAGGACACTGAAATTGCCTTTGAGAGCGGCTTCACCGCCATCACCGGCGAAACCGGCGCCGGCAAGAGCCTGCTGGTGCAGGCGCTGGAGTTCTTAGGCGGCGGGCGGGCGTCCAGCGACGTCATCCGCGACGGCGCCGGGAATACGGTGGTAGAGGGCGAGTTCATGGGCGTTGAAGGCGACAGTGTAATCCTCCGCCGCGAACTCAACACCAACGGTCGATCGCGCTCGTTTGTGAACGACAGCCCGGTGTCTCTTAAAGCGTTATCCGAAAAAGCCAGCCTTCGCTTCGACATTACATCCCAACGCGCCTTCAGCCGCCTGCTCAATCCCGA
>CAZCEM010000066.1:0-1410 GCA_964497555.1 uncultured bacterium | reverse complement strand
CAATCCCGAATTCCACCTCGATCTCCTCGACCATTTCGCTGGATTAAACGCCTCGCGGGGACAGCTTGCTGAATTCCAGCGGCAGCACCAAGCCCTGAACCGTCTGCTGTCCGGCTTGCGCCGAAAGCGCGAAGATTTTCTGCGCCAGCAGGAGTTCATCGCCTATCAATTAAGCCAAATTGACGCTCTTGAACCTCAGCCGGGCGAGGAAGACGAATTACGCGCTGAAGCCCGTCGTCTGGAAAACATAGAGGAAATCCGCACTGACGGTGACCGGCTCATAGGCTTGTTGTGGAAAGAGCCTGCGGCTGTTGACGCGGGCCTTGGTGAAGCCGAGCGGCTGCTGGAGAGGCTCGAAACCTATGATGGATCCCTGACCGAGTTGCGCAGGGAGCTTGAGACTGCGCGGCTCACGGTCCGGGAGATTGCCCGTCAAGTTGCGGTAAAAACCCAGCGTCTCAGCTTCAGTCCCCAGCGGCTGGAGGAAGTCCGGGAGCGGCTGCACGCCCTGACAGGGCTGTCCCGCAAGTTCGGCGGGTCGTATCAATCGATGCTGGAATTGCGAGAGCAACTCAAAGCGCGGCTCAGCGGCGGTGAATCGACCGAGCGTGAGATAATCAAGCATGAAGAGCAGGAGAAGCGTCTGATTGCCGATTGGATAACGTTAGCGGAGAAGGTCAGCGAGATTCGCCGGGAGCGGTCGGCAGCTTTGGCGGAATTAGTGCGGTGCAATCTGATGCGGCTGGGAATTCCGGAGGCGGTGTTCAACGTGGAATTGATGCGCCGTCCCCATGACCGAGGGTTGTTTGAGGCTGACGGCGGGCGATGGCTGCTTGATGACCGCGGCATTGAGACGGCGGAGTTCACCTTCTCCGCCAATCCGGGACTGGCGCCGCGTCCTTTGGCGCAGGTCGCGTCAGGCGGTGAACTATCGCGGGTGAACCTGGCGATTAAGGAGGTTTTGCCGACGTCAGGCGCCGAAACGGTTGTGATATTCGACGAGATAGACGCCGGCGTATCCGGCAAAGTAGCGCATCTGGTGGCGCAGAAACTGCGCAGTCTGGCGGAAGGGCGGCAGATGATCGCTATAACCCATTTACCGCAGATAGCAGCGCTGGCTGACCACCACATTCGCATCAGCAAGACCGCATCCGACAGCGAGACCTTCACGGTTGCGGTGGCGCTGGAAGGCTCGGCTCGCGTCGATGAAATCGCCTCGATGCTGTCGGGCGGTAATATAACTCCTGCAGCCCGCGATCAGGCGAAAAACCTAATGAGGCTGCAGGCATCAGATTAGTTTCTCGCCTTGGAGGGTGGACAGATTAAGTAGGGTCTGCTGAAAAACTCCCGATTTTTTGCTGTTTGCTGCTGTTTTTTGGTTTGAACTCCTCCTCGCTGTCATTTCCCAGA
>CAZCEM010000065.1:0-8867 GCA_964497555.1 uncultured bacterium | reverse complement strand
GGCGTCAACACGATACGCCTCCGCGAAGAGCATAAGCGGGTGGAGGAAGCCCTGCAGGAATCGGAACTCCGTTATCGGTCGATATTCGAAGGCGCCGAGGAAGGCATCCTAGCGGTGGACTTGAAAGGAAAGAAGTTCCGCTACGCCAATCCAGCCATCTGCAGAATGTTTCAATATTCGGCAGATGAATTGTTGGAAATGGGCGTATTGGATATTCATCCTCCTGAGGCGTGGGAGCGGGTAACCGCGCAATTCGAGGCACAGGCGCGGGGCGAAAAGAGATTGACGCCGGAACTCCCCTGTCTCCGAAAGGATGGCTTGATATTCTATGCGGACGTCAACATTACCTTGGTTGTCCTGGACGGCGTTCCCTGCATTGTCGGCTTCTTCACCGATGTAACCGAGCGGATGCAGGCGCAGAAAGCCCTGCGGGAATCAGAAGAACGCTACCGAGTGGTGTTTGAGCAGGCGGGCGATTACGTGTTGCTGCTCGACGCGTCACAGGGTGACATGCCGACTATAATGGACGCCAACCAAGCGGCTCTTCGATACCACGGCTATTCTTGGGATGAGATCATTGGCAAGCCCATTTCCTTGTTCGATCCTGAAATGACTCCTGAGATGCTCTTGGAAAGAAAAAGGCAGCTTGAGGAGAAAGGAAGCGCGATTTTTTCATTTCGACACTACCGAAAAGACGGATCCGCCTTCGATATAGAATCTCACCTTCAAATCGTAGAGATAAACAAAAAGAAGGCGCTTTTAGCCATTGAGCGGGACGTCACGGAATTAAGGCAGACTGAGAAAGCCCTCGAGCTCAGTGAGCGCGAACTGGCGCTGACGCTGGAAGCCACCACCGACAGCATCTGGAAGTGGAATTCTCAAAGTCAGGCGACCGAATACAGCCCGCGTTTCTGTACTATGCTGGGCTATAAGCCGGGTGAGTTTCCTATGTCATATCAGACCTGGTGCGAACTACTTCATCCCGACGACCGTGAGCGAGCCAACCAGGCGGATAGGGATTTCCTAGTCAGCGATTCGGATAAATATGAGAGTTACTATCGCCTGCGGACCAAATCGGGCGGATACCGGCTGATTCATTCTCAGGGACGCGTGGTCGAACGAAATGCTGAAGGCTTTCCAGCACGAATTATCGGCAGCCACACCGACGTGACCGAGCGCGAACGGGCGGCGGCTGAGACGAGAGCGTTATTGACAGCCACCCGGATTGTGGTCGATGAGGATGACTTTTCCAGCGCAGCGAGGCGGGTGTTTAGCGTCTGCCGAGAGCTAATTGGCGCGCCGGCTGGTTTTTTGGCGCTGCTTCGACCTAATGAACCTATTCACGAGGTCCTTATCCTGGAGTTGGGCGGACTTCCCTGCAACGTAAATCCAGAGCTGCCGTTTCTGGTGCGAGGGATACGCAAGGAAGCATATGACGCAGGACGTGTAGTGATAGACAATAACTTTAAGAAAAACCCGCATCGACAATTTCTGCCCAAAGGTCATTCTCCACTGCAGAGCGTCCTGTTTGCGCCTTTAAAGGTCAAAGGATCTTCAGTCGGTTTGCTCGCCTTGGGCAACAAGCCCGGCGGTTTCACCACGCGCGACGCGCAGCTGGCGGAAGCCTTCAGCGAACTGGCAGCCATCGCGCTGGAGCGCCGCAACAGCCAGAAATCCCTGCTGTCCAGCGAACTCCTATTCCGCAGCATCTTCGAGAACGTGCTCGACGGCATCGCGCTGGTGGACCGACAGAGTCAGAAAGTCGTGATGGTGAACCGATTCCTCAGCGAGTTGCTGGGTTACAGCCGGGATGAACTAATCGGCCAGCCGCTTGATCATATCCATTCCGAGGACGAACGCGAGCGGGTTGACGAGCTGCTCAAGTGCCGGTCGGAGTTGGGAATTACGCCGATAACAGATTTGACTTTGAAGCGCAAGGACGGACAGACGGTTCACGTGGACGTCAATGCCGCGCTGGTAGAGATTGAAGGCCGGGGGCATGTGCTGACAGCTTACCGCGATGTCACCGAAAAGCGGAAGCTGCAGATAAGCCTGGCGCAAGCCGACCGGCTGTCCAACATGGGGATGCTGGCTGCGGGGGTGGCTCATGAGATAAACAACCCGTTGACCTACGTGCTCTTTAACCTTGAGAGCGCGATTGAGGATATTCCCCATTTGCTCCGCGAGATGCAGGGGCGCGTCAGCCTGCAGGGATCTGCGGGCGGGTCCGACGCCTTGCAGCAGTTCCTTGCGAAATCGGAAGGTTTCAACGACGTGCTTCGCCGGATGAGCGACGCCCTCAAAGGCTCGGAACGCATCAAGGAGATAACGCGTGGATTGAGCACCTTTTCGCGGGTGGAGCAGACCAAGCTGTCGCCGATTGACATTCACCGCCCCATCGAACATGCTGCCAGCATGGCGCGCAACGAGATAAAGTACCGGGCGCAACTCGTGACGGAGTTCTCGCAAGGATTGCCGATGGTGGTGGCTTCGGAGGGCAAGCTGGCGCAGGTGTTCTTGAATCTGTTCGTCAATGCGGTTCACGCCATGCCTGAAGGGCACGTCGTCGAGAACGAAATCCGGGTTCGCACCTGGTTTGAAGATCCTAACGTCCACATTGAAGTCAAGGACACTGGCAAGGGCATTCCGCCGGAAAACCTGCAGCGGGTTTTCGAGCCGTTCTTCACGACCAAGCCGGTGGGAGTGGGCTCGGGCTTGGGGCTGTCTATCTGCCGGAACATCATCACGAGTCTGGGCGGCGACATCGAACTCGCCAGCAAAGTCGGGCAGGGAACCACGTTTCATATCCGGCTGCCGGTGGCGCCAAAGGAATGGCAGTCAGGCGAAGGCGTCGAGGTTCAGGCGCAGACAAAAGATGAGGTCAAACATACGCGGATCTTGATAATCGACGATGACACGGGGGTGAGGACCGTGCTGGCGCGCATCCTTCGGCAGGAGCATCAGGTGATGGAGGTGGCTTCCGGCGAGGAGGGGCAGGCGTTGCTTGAGAAGGACGAAGATTTTCAGGTGATACTCTGCGACCTGATGATGCCCCGTCTGTCGGGGATGGATCTGCATCAATGGTTGGGAAAGCGCAATCCGGGATTGGCAAGGCGGGTGGTGTTCATCACTGGCGGAGCCTTCTCGCCGGGCGCGCGCGAATACTTGGCAAAGGTTGATAACCAGCGTCTTGAGAAGCCTTTCAGTCTCTCCGCCATCAAGAAGATAATTGGTGATATGAAGGCTTCATTTGATACAGGCAAGTAAAAGGGAGGAAGCAGCCATGGATGACGCCTTGCGGCCGCATCCGCGCCATAGAATACTGCTCGTGGATGACGACGAAGCAATACTGCAAGTCCTCTCAGACCTTTTCACCCGCGAGGGGGAGGAAGTCATTGCGACAACCAATCCCTTGACGGCGTTGGAGACATTTGAGAACAACCCTCCGAACCTGGCTTTTCTGGACGTGAAAATGCCGGAGATGGACGGCATGGAGCTGTGCCGAATCATAAAAGCTAATCCGGACTGGTCGGATATACCGGTAATCTTCATCACCGGAATTGTGGATTCAGCAGAGGTGGAGAAAGGCATTGCCGCCGGCGCTTCGGACTACATCAAGAAGCCCTTCGACCGCGACGAGGTGCGAATTCGGGCTCGGATTCAACTGCAGTTGCAGGAAATGGCCGATAAACAGCGCAACATCCAGAAACGACTGGAGATAATCAGCCAAGCCGCAATGGACGCCATCATCATGATGGACAACAATGGAAAGATTGCGCATTGGAACGAAGCTGCCGAGTCGATGTTCGGTTACTCACGGGAGGAGGCGCTGGGAAAAGACCTGCATCTTCTGCTGGCGCCTGTGCGCTTTATTGAAAACCACCGGCAGGCTTTTTCCAGTTTTCAAAATGCCGATATCAGCCGTGCTGCGGGCAAAACGCAGGAATTGGTCGGTCTGCGGAAGACGGGCGAGGAGTTTCCGCTGGAATTGTCGCTGGCTGCCGCCAAGGTGGAAGGTCTTTGGTGGGCGGTGGGCATTGTCCGGGACGTCACCGAGCGAAAGGCGATTGAACAGCGGCTGAGGGAGAACGAGAACCGGCTGCGCACGATTCTGGAAAGCATGCCGGTGGGCATAGCGCTGGTGGGCCTGGATCAACGCATCCGCTGGGTTAATCCCGCGGCGCTGGAGATGCTGAAGTTCAGCAGTCTGGAGGAAATCTCAGGCGTGCCGTGCAATGAGATACTCTGCCAGAATCAGGGCTGCGCCTGTCAGGTGTTAGATAACCACATTGAAGTCGAAAAAGCCGAGAAGATGCTGCGGCGCCGGGACGGTTCGTACCTGCCGGTATTGAAAACCGTGCTCAAGGTGCAATTTGAGAACGAGACGGTGCTGCTGGAAGCCTTCATCGACGTGAGCAAGTGGAAGCAGCTTGAAGCGGAACTCAATCTGGCGCGGAAACTGGAAGCTGTCGGCCAACTGGCGGCCGGAATCGCCCACGAGATAAACACGCCCACCCAGTACGTCGGCGACAGCGTGTATTTCTTAAAGGAGACCTTCAGCGATTTCGGGCGGCTGATCGCTGAATACCAAAGAGCCTTGTCGGCTTTGAAGGAGACGGGACGCAAAGAGGTGCTCGTTAAGGAAGTGTCTGAGCTGGAGGAGAGCGTCGATCTGGAATATCTCTTAAGCAACATCCCCAGTGCCTTTGACCGCTGCGAAGACGGCATCACCCGCATCTCGCGCATCGTCTCGGCCATGAAGGAGTTCGCCCATCCCGACCAGCGCGAGAAAAGCCCGGCTGACATCAACCGCGCCCTGGAAAGTACTTTGATTATCGCCCGCAACGAGTATAAATACGTGGCTGACATTGAGACCGACTTCGAGGAGATTCCCAGCGTGGTCTGCCACATCGGCGACCTGAACCAGGTGTTCCTGAACCTTATTGTGAACTCGGCGCACGCCATCTCGGACATAGCCAAGAGCAGCGGCGTCAAGGGCAAGATACATGTCAGCACTCGACGTTCGGACGATTCGGTTTTAATCTCCATCTCCGACACCGGCGCAGGGATTCCGGCTTCGATTCACGAGCGGGTATTTGAGCCGTTCTTCACCACCAAGCCGGTCGGCAAGGGCAGCGGGCAGGGACTGGCTATCGCGCGTTCCATAGTCGTCGATAAGCACGGCGGCTCGCTGACGTTTGATAGCAAGGTGGGTCAAGGCACAACGTTCACCATCCGCCTGCCTCTCACCGGCAAACCGGCTGACAAATAGGAGTATCAGAGTGGGGAAGCGAGTGGTTCTGTTTGTGGATGACGAGCCTAATGTGTTGGCGGGTCTTCAATCGCGGCTGCATCGGCAGCGCGACAAATGGGACATGCTCTTCGTCCAGAGCGGCAATGAGGCGCTGGAAGCGCTGGAAAAAACCAATATTGATGTGATTGTCTCCGATATGCGGATGCCGGAGATGGACGGCGCGACGCTGCTGAAGCACGTGCAGGACCAATACCCGCAGGTGGTTCGAATAGTATTGTCGGGGCATGCTGAGATGGAGACGGCTCTGCGCGTCATCCCGGTGGCTCATCAGTTTCTGAGCAAGCCTTGCGAAGCGGGGGTAATCGAGAACGTGGTCGAAAGAGCCTGCGCCCTGCAGTCGCTCATCAACGAGGAGGTTGTCAAGCGGATTGTGGGACGCATCGACCGCCTGCCGTCGCTGCCACGCATCTATTACCAGTTGATTCAAACCTTGACCAGCGAGAAGACGACCGCCGAGGACGTCGCCAAAATACTCAAACAGGACATGGCGATGTGCGCCAAGATCCTGCAGATTGTCAACTCGGCGTTCTTTCGGCTGGCGCGCACCATCACCAAGGTCGAAGAGGCGGTGGTCTATCTGGGCTTCAATACCATCAAGCAAATAGTGCTGGCGGCGGAGGTTTTCAGTTATTCCCGCGATTATTCGACAACCACCATTTCGCTTCACTCGCTGCAGGTCCATGCGTTTCGCGTCGGAGCCTTAGCGTCAAGTCTATTCACTGACAAACAGAACAAGGAAGACGCCTTCATCGCCGGGCTTCTGCATGATATAGGCAAACTGGCGCTCGCGACGGATTTGCCGGAACATTTTGAGAAAGCGCTGCGGGAGATGCAGGAGAAGGAATGCGCCTTGCACGCGGCGGAAAAGGCGGTCTGGGGTGCCACTCATGCCGAAGTGGGCGCGTATATGCTGGGTCTGTGGGGTCTGCCGTATTCGATTGTGGAAGCGGTGGCCAATCACCATGAACCGCAGCGGGTGGCTTCGAGGGATTTCAACATCCTGGCAACCACCCACATCGCCGACGGGCTAATCAACGAGGTGACGGCTGAACTGGGGCACGTGTCGGATCATATCGGTTCCAGCGTCAATCTTGAATACTTGGATGAAATGGGCCTCAGCGGGAAACTGGAAGAATGGCGGCAGCAGGCGAGATCCTTCGTCACACAGGCGGCGATGATAAATTGACGCTCGCTCAATTATTTACAGCGGAGGACTAACAACATGGAACTGGTGCGAGCGCTCTGCGTGGATGACGAGCCTCAGGTCTTGGACAGTCTAACTTTGCATCTCCGGCGCGGGTTTGAAATAATCCGCGCCGGCAACGCGGCGGAGGGGCTGGCGGCGATGCTCAACCGCGGACCCTTCGCAGTGGTGCTGTCCGATATGAGAATGCCGGGAATGGACGGGGCGGCGTTTCTCGCGCAGGTGAAGGAATTATCGCCCGAAACCACGCGAATGTTGCTGACCGGCTACGCTGACATCGAGGCGGCGGCAGCAGCCGTCAATAAGGGGCAGGTTTTCCGCTTTCTGACCAAGCCCTGCCCGCCTGAGGTGCTGCGGCAGGCATTTGGCGCAGCGGCGGAGCAATACCGGCTGGTGACTTCGGAGCGGGTGCTGCTGGAGCAAACCCTTTTGGGCAGCATCAAGGCCTTAACGGACATCCTGTCCATGACCAGTCCGCTGGTCTTCGGCAAAGCCACCCGCATCCGGCAGCAGGCGCTGGAATTAGCCGATAATTTGGGTCTCAAGAACCATTGGGCGCTGGAAGTGTCAGCCATGCTGTCGCAGTTGGGGTGGATTACAGTTCCCGATGAGGTGGTTCAGAAACAGATGAACGGCGAGGCTCTCAGCCCGGAAGAGCAGACGATGTTGGACCGGACTTTGGAGATAACCGAATCGCTGCTCGCCAACATCCCTCGGCTGGAACCAGTGCGAAAGATATTGAATTTCAGTTCCAAGCCCTGGTCAAAGATAAGCAAACTGCCTTATGAAGACGAGGGAACACTGCAGGAAGCGGCTGTTTTAAAGGTCTGCGCGGACTTTGACGAGTTGGAAACGCGGGGGATGAGCAGCCATCTGGCGTTGGAAACCCTCAGCAACCGTTTCGGACAATACCAGCCCGAGACGCTGAGTGCCTTACGGAAGGTGCTGAACCTATCCAAGGTGAAGCAGAGTGTCCGGGAGATACCGCTCCGGATGGTGTCTGAAGGGATGGTTTTCGCGGAGGACGTTCTCACCTCCAGCGGGGTGCTGTTGGTATCGCGCGGTTTTCGTGTCACTGCGGGCTTTATGGCGCGGATGCGCAATTTCCGCAAAGGTTTCGTCAAAGAGCCGGTCCGCGTAATAATGGACAGTCAGATTCGCTGAACCACGGAATGCAGGAAAAGGGCCAAGGGGTAAGAGCCAAGAGGCAGGGGCATCATTTCCCAGAAAACAGTCCTCAATCTCTTGGAGGGCGAACTTTCAGAGTCTATCCGATAATTTGGAATTTTGCTTA
This sequence comes from uncultured bacterium, assembly GCA_964497555.1. Classification (GTDB taxonomy): domain Bacteria; phylum Electryoneota; class AABM5-125-24; order Hatepunaeales; family Hatepunaeaceae; genus CAZCEM01. The sequence goes on along the minus strand of CAZCEM010000065.1, from coordinate 1,055 downwards.
GAATGCTCCGATTTCTGTCATTCCGCATTCGCGGGAACGACAGTGGGTGTCAAGTATTTTCGGCCCCCTTAATAGATAAATGCCATCAGCATGAACATATCAAGACGTGCACTTTTATTGGACTGCCTTGAAAATCTCCCGAAATGCTTGAAATCCGCATTTGTCAGAAATAAATTGAGGGTTATGAAATTTTCAGGATAACAAACGGAGAGGTGCCGGAGCGGTCGAACGGGGCGGTCTCGAAAACCGTTGAGGGCTTGCCCCTCCGTGGGTTCGAATCCCACCCTCTCCGCTTAAAAATCCGCAAAGCTGAATGGCGAGGCGGGTATGTTTTTTTTCGTCACATCGTCAGGCAATCAGCGGAATTGAAGGTGGGATAAGGAGATAAGACGTGACGGAATGCAGAATGAAGAATGCAGAATGCAGAATTAGGAACGTGAAGCGGGGTGGGTGATGGAGAGATAATAGAGTTCGGGGAAAAGCGGTAACTATTGCGATGCCGCCAACGCCCGCTTATATTACTAATCAGGGCATTTTCTTTTTGACATATCACCACGCGTAAAAGTGTCGCTTGTCAAGTCATCATTCCAGCGGAAGCTGGAATCCAGAAGTGCCTTAGGACTGGATTGCCGCTTTCGCGGGAATTGTCATGGTGGCTTCCCCACCACGGAACATGAAAATAGGACGCGTAGGACAAGCGTCTCGCTTGTCAACTGAGACGGTTGACCTACGCGGGAAACCTATTTTCTGGGAAATGACAGCGCGAAACTTCAGAAAATAGCCCCTCGTCTTGATAGTATGGCCAGTCCAGCTTGCTGGACATGTTTCTCCTAAGATGGACAAGATGGACAGTTTGGACAAGGTGCGCGGGCACGGAGTCCCGCGCTACCGGCTGATTCACAGCGGATGAAGCCGATTAAGCGGATTGCCAAACGGATGCTGTCCTTCCTCCGCTTCATCCGTTTAATCCGTTGTGAATTATCCCCTCCACTTTATCCGCTTCATCCGCGGTGAATTCTCCCCTCCAATCCTTGACTTTCCCCCAAATCCTTCGT
>CAZCEM010000064.1:0-8895 GCA_964497555.1 uncultured bacterium | reverse complement strand
ATATAATACGAACGGCAGGGTGTAAACCAGCGCGTCGGTGTGGTGCTTGGCGATGGTGATGGGATCGACGGTGTAAAGCGCGTAACACATGGCGGCCATGCCCCCCAGGGCGCTGATCCAGCCGTCCACCACTACCAGTGTCGGATAATCCGCCAACGCCCCCCGGGCGGACGCCTCCGCCGCCGCACTCACCGCCGCCATCTCCTGCCGCCGCTTTATCATGCCTAAATACGCCGCGATGGTGAAGGTGCACAGAAGCAGCCAATGCGACACCGGCTCATGTATCAGCGCGGCTCCAGCCTCCACCCGCAGTACAAATCCTACTGCTATGACGATCACATCAACCAGAAACAACTTCCGCAGATAGATAGAATAGACCGCCATCAACCCATAATAGATCCCCCCAAATAGAGCCGCACCGGGGTCAGCCAGCCATAAACACCCGCCACCAAATATAAATAAAACCGATGACCACACTCCCGCCGCGCGGATCGACAGCCGCCCCGATGCCACCGGACGACAGCATTTGGTCGGATGCCGACGATCTTCCTCGCGGTTCAGAATGTCGTTGAAGGCATAGACCGCCGAGGCGACCAGCGAGAAGGCCAAAGCTCCGCCGAGCAAGTTCAACCACAGCGCCGGACGCGCGATCTGTAAGGTGAACAGCGCCGGTGCCCACAAAAAGGCGCTCTTCACCCACTGCCGCGGCCGCGCGGTCTTTAAGAGGAGGATCAGAAAGGTTTCCGGCTGGGTGGCAGCAGACGGCATGGGGAGGTCCCCCTGGGGTTAAAGGAAAGCATGAGGTTGAGCGCCGTGTGTTAAGATGGCGCAGGATGTCCTCATCCTGCGTCAGTCCGGTGTTTCAATCGTGGGTGAGTACACCCTGCTGCTTGCTTTAAGATGGACAGGAAGCACAAGATGTCCTGCGCATCCTGTTAAGTCAACCTATTCCACTGAGATATTCAACTCGGTCACCTTGCCAAAGCTCTCCAGCGGCTGTGTCATCTTGCTTTTGTCGCCGATGACGACTTTGATGAGCGAATCTGGATGCAGCAACTCCCGTGCAGCCTGACAGACGTCTTCCAGCGTCACGTTCTGATACGCTTCCAGGTCACGCTGAGGCGTGTCCAGAGGCAAGCCCCGCCACTTGTAATACACCAGACGCCATAACACCTCTTCCGTCCGCTCGAAATCCCATACGAAACTGTTGATGTATGCCATCTTGGCAGCTTCGAATTGCTCCTCGGTGGGGCCGCTCTGCTGGTAATCGCGAATGACCTTCTCCATAACATTCAAAGTGCGGCCAGCCTCCTCCAGCCTCGTGGAAGCCCCGGCCCGAAACACGCCCACCGCCGGCACCGGCGCAGTGAAACGGCTGCCCACGCCGTATGCCAGACCTTCGTTAATCCGCACTTCAGTCATCATTATCGACTGGAAGCCGCCGCCGCCCAAAATATAGTTCATCAAGTCCGCCGCGTGACGGCGCGTATCGTCGTAACGAATGGACTGATGCCCCATCATCACATAAGCCTGATTGACGTCTTTGTAAGCGTAATATACGCCCGGCTCAGCCGATTCGCACGTCGGCGCCATTTCTGCTAACTTGGCGGTAATCCCTTTCAGACTCTGGAAGTGCTTGCCAGCCAAGGCTTTGGCTTCCTGGACGGTGATGTCGCCTGAAACGCCCATCACCGCCCCCGAAGGCTGGAACGCTTTCCTGTGGAAGTTCAGCAGATCATCCCGGGTGACGGCGTTGACCGTCACTGCGGTGTTGGAACGACCCAGCGGATGGTCTTTGTAAATCAGCTTGCTGATCTCGCGCACACAGATCCGATACGGTTCGTCGTTGCTGCGGCGGATGGACTCCAGCATCTGCCGACGCTTGAATTCGACCATCTGCGGCGGATAAGCCGGATGCTCTATCAGTTCCCGCATGACTCCCATAACTAGATCAACGTCGTTCTTCAGGCACAGGACTGACATATACAGCAGCTCCTCATCGGCGCCGATGTTCAGCACCATGCCTTTGAATTCGATGAGATTGTTCAGGCTGTCGGCGGAGATGTTCTCGCTGCCGCCGTTGCGCAGCAGCCAGGCGCCCATTTCGGCTAATCCCACCTTGTCGGCTGGATCGACCGGCTCGGGAAAGGAAAAATAGATGTTCACCAGCGGCACTTCCGTATCATGGATAACCAGACCGGACATGCCGTTGTCGAGGCTGAACTCCGAGTAATCCGGCGGCATCCATTCAAGTTCGGGAATGGACACGGATTCGTAACCGGGCAGCCGGGGCTGAACGCCCGCGCAGCCGCCGATGACTAGCGCCAAGCCTATCACGAGCAGGCAGGTTAGTTTCACCGGTCGCATTGCTCCGCTCCTTTTCGGTTAATTACGGTTTCAGCCGCGGCTTCAGATGGTTTGGTGAGAATGGCGACTACGCGGTTCTTGGCGGTGAAATACTTGTTGGCCACTCGCTGGATGTCTGCCGGCGTAACCGCCATCAACCGCTCGTAATCGCTGATGACCGAGCGCCAGTCGCCTTGGTTGACGAAGCCCTCCGCCAGCGAAAACGCCAGCCATTGGTTGGATTTCAACCGCGCCAATTGGTAGGTCTGGTAACGGTTATGCACCCGGATGATCTCCTCGGCGGTAACCGGCTCGGTTTTCATCTTCTCCAACTCCGTTAGCAGCGCCTGTTCAACCTCATCGACTGTGTGCAGGGCATTGGGGCCTGCCACTATGATAAACAAGCCAGGATATTTATCCCCAGGGCCCATGAACGCTCCCGGCGGACCAGCGGTCAACTGCTGCTCCTGAAACACCGATTTATAAAACCGCGAGGTGCGGCCTTCCGATAGAATGCTCTCGACGATGCTGAGCGGATAAAAATCCGGCTCGGGAGCAGCCGGAACGTGGTAGCCTATCATCATACGCGGTTCAGCCTCGAATTCCACCGACACCCGGCGCTCACCCTGCTGCTCAGGCTCAACCACCGTCACCTGACGCGCGGCCTCACCCGGCTTCCACGAGCCGAAATACTTCCGCGCGAAATAGAAGACCTGTTCGGCACTCACATTGCCGACGATGGTCATCTGGCAGTTGTTGGGAGCGTAGTAGCGATGGAAGTGTTGATCCATTTCCGAACGCAGCGTCAACTTGATGTCCTCTTGCCACCCGATAATGGGACGACCATAAGGGTGCGCTGTGAAAGCAGTCTGAATGAGGTTTTTCATCAACCGTTCAAAAGGTTCGTTCTCATTGCCTAAAAGCTCCTCCTGAACGACTTCCCGCTCGGAATAGAACTCTCTGAACACCGGGTGCTGGAAGCGGTCTGATTCCAGATACATCCACAGTTCGAGGCAGTTTGCGGGCAAGCCGACCATATAGCCGGTCTCGTCGTAGGAGGTAAAAGCATTCAGCATCTGTCCGCCGTGCTGGCTGTACACCGCATCCAGCGCTGACTGCTGAATGTATTGACGCTGCTCCTTGATGAGTTCCGCCGTCCGCTGGCGATCCGCCAGCAATGAACGGTATTCCGCCCAGTAATCACGCCCGTTATCGGTGTAAATCCAAGACGTTTTTTGCCAATCAGCGGGCAATCCTTCATGACCCGCAGGCAAAGCCGCCAGCACTGCGTTCCAGTTCGATCCACCATCCTGTTCGGAGGATTCAGCCGGAAGACTGGCTTTGGTCTCCAGCGCCAGCGCTTCAAACTTGTCAAACCGCCAGGGCTCGATGCCAATCTGGCGGTCTCTCATGCGAGTGGCAATCTTCTCCAGCTCGTCCATGATGGGCTTTTCCTTGACGTAGTCCATAGTGCCGAGGGTTTCCGTGCCCTTGAACAGCATGTGTTCCATGAAGTGGGAGAGTCCGCTCTTGCCGACGTCCTCGATGGTCGAACCCACCCGGAAGTTCATCAGAGCAAAGAACACCGGCGCGGTTTCTCGTTCGACCACCACTACCTTAAGTCCGTTGTCGAGCTGGATTTCCTGAACCCGGTCTTCGAGGGGGGGGATTGCCACCCTTCCCTCTGCCCACAACAGGGAGAAACTTAGCATCAACATCAACAACGTCGTTAAACGAAGGTACATTATGTTCCCTTAGTTAATTTCCTGCCTGCACTCTACAGACTGTTTAATCTAATGCGAATACCCAGCCGCCGACGCGGCGATGGAGGTTGCCAGAGCCGCGTGCATCATGTCGATGAGTTCCTTTACAGCTTTACCGGCCTGCGAATTCTTAGCGATCTCCTTGAGGCGCGCTTTGGCACCCTTGCGCTCGCTCTTGTCGAAAACCGCGTTGGTCAAACCGCCCGCGTCCATCAGCGCTATCAGAACCTCGTCGCGGGCCTCGGCGGCATGTCCTTCCAGCACGATGCCCCGCACCCGCTGCCGAACCAGCGTCTCCGGATACTCGTCAGCGGTCGGATACACCGAATATGGCAGGAACAGAAAGCTGCGGCGCTCTTTCCGGAGGATACCCCGCTCAACCAGCCGCTCCAGCAGCCGCTTCTTAAGCTTCCGCACCCCGTTGGCAGTGCGGCCGATGGCGTCGCGCAGGTTGCGGGGCTTGTTCCATTTGCGCAGCAACGCCAGCGCGTCGTCGAGGATGTCGTCGCTGGTTGATTGCGGGTCTTTCAGCGTCACTTTCCTGCCGGTGATCTCAGCGCGGCCGCTCAGAGTCAAGTCCATCATCACCGCTGCGCCGACGGTGAACAGCACCGTCCCGCTGGCGGCGCCTATGAAAACGCCCTTGCGGTCGTCCAGCGCGAGGAGGATAACTTCCTCCATGAGTTTCAGACAATTCTCCATGAAGAACCTCCTGTAAAAACTTAACACAAAGAGAATGTAATTTTCCGGTCGTCAATGCGAGCCTGCCAGTCTTTAACAACCGTTACTGCGCGCCTTCTGAAAACAGGCGAAGCAATCCCTTTAATAACTAATATCACCAAGACTGCAAAGGTCTATTGGCTCTTAGCTCTTGGCTCTTTCTTTCATCCTGTAATAATCTCTTCAATCGCCCTTCGCCCAGAGCGAGCTGCGCTCTCGATGGTGGCAGGCAGCTCGGAATCACACCAGTCACCAGCAAGAGAAAGCCCCATGACGCTAGTGGTGGGAGAGGGTCGAAGCGACCTCGTGCCCGGCGCCAGCAGCACCGTCGCCCGACGGTTGCGAACCACCTTGATCTCGGCGACGGCCGCTCCGCCAGCCTGCAGGAAGCGTTCCCGCAGCTCGTGTATCGTCCGGAAGGCGATAAACTGAGCCGACTCTTCTTTCGCCGAACTGACCACGGTTGATACCCGCCGCCAGCCCTCTTTCTCTCGCTCGCCCCGACCGAACAGCCAGTGGCAGCAACTGTCCTGCAGAAACATCGGCAGACGAGGAAACACCGGCCGGTCGAAGGTCAGATGCGCTGAGGTGATGGTCGAGTACTCCCACCGGTCAAGGATTTCCACCCAGAGAGCGTCCCCCCATAGCGGTTTCACCAGCCGATAGACTTCCCGCGGTGGCAGCGCCAATATAATCCTCCCAGCCAGCAGGCGCTCCGCTCCTGCTCGAACGCCGGTCACTTCCCCGTCGTTCCCGCTCAACAGTTCGTGCGCCCGCGTTCGCAGCCGAACCATCACGCCCGTTTGCGTGAGATAATTCAGCGCCGGTTCGCTTAAAAGCTGCCGGAAAGGCTGGGTCAGAATCCCCAGCCGCCCGGACTGACCGCCGAGCAGCAATCCCTCCTGCACCGCCGCAATCAGCGGGCGAATGTCAGCGCGTTCCGGCGACGCGTTCAACGCAGCGAGGCAAATTGCTTCCCACAGCCCTCCAGCGCCGTGGGCGTCAATTCCCTGACGCCTGAGGTATTCGGCAACGGTCAGACTGGGCAGCGTGTCGAGTTTTTCCTTCCCCATACGCCAGGTGCAGCGAGCGGCGGCGAGCCGCTCCCCTAAGGACAACGCGCGAAACTGCATCAGCCCCAGCCCGGAGCTTAATGGGTTGATACCGGTCTCTAAAACAGCTTCCCAACCGGCGGCGTCCTGCCAGTGTATCGATTCAGCCGCTTTAAAATCCACGGCTTTATCCATTTTCCACCGCCGCAGCAGGCTCAGGGCTTCCCGATACGCGCCGATGAAGACATGGACGCCGTTGTCGAGCCATTCGCCGAAGCGCCGGTCATAGAACGAGAAGCAGCGTCCGCCCAGTTGCGGCGCGGCTTCCAACAGCACCGCGCTCAGCCCGTGGTCAACCGCCCGCGCCGCTGCCGATATCCCCGCCCAGCCCCCGCCGACTATGATGACGTCCACCGGTTTCATGCTATAAACCGGCGATGCTGTCTAAGAATGTCTTTGCGAGCGAAGCGAAGCAATCTCATCCCAAGTAGGCACGTCATTGCGAGCGAAGCGAAGCAATCTCAACTCGTCTTTGCGAGTGGAGCAAATCAACCGTCTTGGCGCGCACCGCACAACAAGCAATGAAAACATCTCCCACCCATTTCGTCCATTTCGACCATCTCGCCCATACCGTCCATGACGAGGCGACTGCTTGGTTCATTCTACAGCATCCCGCTGCGAATGCGGATAAACCATTCCACCGACAGGCAGCCGATGATGAAGACCAACAGCCATGCGCGTCCGCGGACTTCCCACTTCGAACTGTCCCATTTCTCCTGCGCAGGGATAGTCAGGCTGCGAAACAATGAATCCGCCTGCTCAGCCCGGACGTACCCCCCGCCCGAAAACTCAGCCACCGATTTCAACAGGATTTCATTGAAACCGGCGTCCAACAGTTCAATGTTGAAAGGCTCAATCATGATTCGAGCTTGGTCTTCGCCCAATGTTTGTCCGTCGAACTGCGCCGTCACCTTCAGATCGTACTCGCCTTCCTCCCAAGGCTGGAACGAGCCGCGGTACTGCCCTTGTCCAATACCGCCAACCACTGACTCGCCGCTGACCTTGCCCTTGCGGAGGACCTTCGCGCTTACCAACGCCCCGTCGAAAGGCACGAAGCCCTCATCCTGCACGAACACTGTGTAACAAACCGGCTCGTGGTTTGAGAAGAGGTCCCGGTCGAACTGCACGTCCACCCGCTTGCCCTGCTTCCGGGCCGACAGCCAGCGTATCAGCCGCTCCAGGAAGGGATCCCACACACCCTCTTCGCCTGGCGCGTACAATCCCCACCGCCACTGATCCTGCCCCAGCCATGCCAGCCGCTTGCGTCCGCCAGTCTCCGAGATGACAATCGCCGGGAACTTTCCATCCACCGCCTCCGATTGAAACACCGCCAGGATTTGCGCTTCCAGTCGAGGCTCAAACCGCCCGGCAGCGAAGCGCAACGGCGGCTGCTCAGCCCAGCGGTCAGAGGTCTCAGTCTCATCCGGCGGTGAAATGACGGCGTGCCGCTGCTGAATCACCACCCGCCCCTCGACGTTCCGCTCCCGCGTCAGGCTCGGCACCACCGGCAGCAGGTTCGCCAATATTTGCAGCTTCCTCCAATCCACCCCGCTGCCGTCGAAATAGGCCACCGATAAGTTCTCCGCGTTCAGCGCGTCAGCAAAGGCCTTGAGCTGGTTCGGCTCGACGCCTGAACTGGGAAAATGGTGCAACAGAACTAAGTCGATGTCCTTCAACATTGCCGCCGCGGGCCAGCCGCCTTCGTAAAAATCCTTGCCTTTGGAGGTGCGCTGGACTATCTCGACATGCTCGTCCCGCTGCAACCGGCGGATCAAATCGCCTAACGAGTTGTCCGGCAGCCCCGCCATCACCAATATCCGCATCTTGCGGGTCAGCACGTCCAGATAGAAGTTGCGGGAGTTGTTGTCGCGGGTCAATTCACCTTCCAGCGGCGTTATCTCAGCGCGATAGCGAATCCGTCCGGATTTCGCAGCGGAGACTTCAAACTCCAACGAGCCTTCTGAGAATACCGCACCGGCAGATACAGGCTTGCGGGCGATCTCGCGGTTTTCAGCGTCGTATAAGACAACGGACAAGTTCATACCTGCCGCGCCCTGCAGGCGGTACTTCACCTCTACCGGCGTCACGCTGCCTTCATAGACGGTGCGGTTGGCGACGATCTGCAGTATCATCGCGTCCCGAAACGGCTGCGGTGAACCCACGCCCACCGTCCAGATGGGGATTTCCGACCTCCGCGCCAACCGAGCCGGATCCGAACCGCTGTTGTTGGCACCGTCCGAGATAATCATCAGCGCCTGCGGGGGATTGAGCGCCAGTTCCTCGCGGCACTCCATCCAGGCTCGCACCAGGTCGGTGCCTACTCCGGTTGGCGGATCCGCCACAGCTTCGCTCGGCTTGTTCACAATCGCCAACAGACTATCCGCGAACAATCCCAGCACCACCCGCTGGCGTGATTGGAAGTCCTTAAAACCGTCGCCTTCGAGCAATTCCCTCACCGCCGCGATGCGGTCCACCCCACCCTGCGTCAACGCCATGCTGGCTGAGCGATCCACCAGCACCGCCGTCTTGCCCGGTTTGACCAGCAGCCGGTTGAGTTCGACCGACGGCTGCGTCAGCACCAGAATTCCCCCCGTTAGAGCCAGCCAGCGCAATCCACCCAACGCAATCCGCAGTCCCAGCGCCGTCGGCGGCAAGGTCCGGCGGTAACTCCACACCGCAAATCCGGCGGCCGCAGCCAGCCCCAGCGCGACCACCCACACCGGCGCGTTGGCGATAATGTGAAATGTCGCGGACTCAGGCGTCATGGGATTCCGGCATACACAGACTTAAGGAAGGATCGACTATAGAGTTTAAGGGGGTGGCAACGCCTTCCAGAAAGCGGTGGCAGCCGACGTTGGCTATCATACCGCCGTTGTCGGTGCAAAACTTCGGCGGAGGCACATACAACGGCAAGCCCCGCTCGGCAGCCAGCTTCGACCAGCCCTGCCGTAAGA
>CAZCEM010000063.1:0-9111 GCA_964497555.1 uncultured bacterium | reverse complement strand
ATGTAGGTGTATTCATTGAAGAAGAGGTTTTCGATCAGTTTCTTCCGGTTCAGCAGAAAAGTGAAGGCCTGACGCATGCGGATGTCGTTGAAGGGCGGTTCGCGCATGTTGAACACGAGTCCCTGGATGCCTTGAGGCTCGTCGTTCCAGATCTTCCGCTTTTGAATCAAACCGCGCTTGATGTTGTCAAAGTTGGTCTCTTCAACCCACCATTGCGCTCGACTGACCACGTATGCGTCAGTCTCGCCCTTTTTAAACTTCTCGAAAATCAACCGCTCGTCGCTCACCACACTGAACTTAATGTGGTCGAAATTGGAAAGCCCCACGCTGGAGGGATTGTCAATGTCCCAATAGTCCTTGCGGCGGTCGATGCCGATGGAACGGCCCTTAATGATGTTCTTCTCATCGATAGTGTAAAGTCCGCTGCCGGGCATCATCTTGAATTGATACGCCTTCATGTAGTCAGCACCGGACATCTTGCCGATGTACTTGGCGGGGAGGAGGTTCATGCCGCCGAAGTAAATAAAGAACCGCCAGTTCAGTTCCTTCGCCTTGACGTGCAATATATAGGGGCTTTCCGCCACCGGCTCTTCATATTTGCCCCAGAGGATGTTGCTGTAAGGTGCCAGAATGCCGGGGTCGCACTGGAGCTTCCAGGTGGCGATGACGTCGGCGGAGGTCACCCGGCTGCCGTCCGCCCAGCGGGCGTTGGGATTGATGCGGAAGCGGTAGGTCATCTTGTCTTCGGAGATCTGCCAGTGGGTGGCGAGGGAAGGGATAATCTCCATTGTGACCGGATGAGTTGTAATCAGGCTCTCATAGACCATGCCTTCTAAAAGGCGGTTGAAGGTGCTGTTGGCGTCCTTGCCGATGGTGCGTAAGGTGGCGGGGAATTCCATGATGGAGAAGCGGAAGGTGCCGCCCTTGACGGCGCTGGGATCGCCCAACGGCGGGGATTCAGCGGTCAGCCAGCCTTCGCCGGTGAAACCTTCTCCCCCCATTTCCGCGGAAACGTCGGGCAGTGCGCCTGGCGGGAGGTTTTCGAAGGTGATTTTCGGGGCAATCCCGCCGCCGCTCTCGGCTTTTTCACCGCCGCCACAGCCTATTGCGAGCAAACCCATGACCGTCAGCAGCATCAAGGACCGCCAAAAAAGTCTATCAGTTCTCAGCATGACCCCTCCTGAGGATGTTGGCTCTTAAGTTTTTATGAAAATAATTAAACTGAATTATACGAAAATAAACAGCGTTTATCAACCCTCTCGGAGAGTCTTCGTCGAGTGCTCAATTTTATTCACGTACTTCGAGGCTGTCTGCAGCGGTCGGCGAAGTTGGTGCATCAAATTCTGCGCTGTCAACTTGCATCAGCTCACGCAGGTCCTGGAGATTATCCCGCAGCGCTTGGTTGTCCGGATCGAGCGTCAGGGCTTTCCGGCACCAGATTTGTGCTGAATCCAGTTGGTTGAGGAGAATGTAGTACCGCGCCATATCGGTCATCACAGCGACGCTAAGGGTGTCCAGTTCCGCAGCGCGGCGCATGAACCGCAGCGCCTGGGTGATGTTCCGCCCTCCCTCCGCGGGGCTGAACCGGCTGGCAATGTGCCCCAGCATATAGTAGGAGCGGGCGTAGTCGGGGAAACGCTGGACGTTCTCGAAGAGCATTTCGATGGCGTACTTCGGATCGAATTCATTGGCAATCAGGCAGTATGAGTAGCGCACCAGAAACTCAGGGTCGTCGATTTCGCCGGTAAAGGCTTTCTCGAAGCAATCCATCGACTCTTTGTACTTGCCCTCGTCGTACAGCTTGTAGGCTTTGGCTTTGGCTTGGTCGGGCGTCATCTCGCAACCGGTGAAACACAGGATCAGAACCAGCAAAAGCGATATGCTTAGGCGCGTTCCAGGTTTTACTTTAGGCAGTCTCATCTTTTCCTGCAATGCTGACTAACCACAAGAAGCGCCGCGAGAGATGTGAATTCTCGGTGTCCTTGTTGTTTAAAGCGCTTTATTTCACTAAAACCACCGACGTTGCCGCTTCAGCCCCCTCGGCGGTACTCAACCGGACGATGTATCTCCCCGACGGCATACCGCTCGCGCCCCATGTCGCGGAATACTTCCCCGCTGCGAGCGTCTGGCTCGGAATCAGTTCCGCTACTCTCCGCCCCAGAGGGTCGAACACCTCTAATCGCGCCACTCCAGGTCGCCTATTCCCAAACTCGATGCGGGTGGAGGAGTTGAAGGGGTTGGGGTAGGGAGGATAAAGTATAAACTTACTCGGAATCACTTTTGAGATTTCGATTGCATTCTTAGCTCTTAGGATAAAATGGAATCTGTTGCGACATTCGGTCGTATCGCGTCCGGACAAAGCAGCAACCCACCATTCCACCTCACAGGCGGCGGTTCGATTCAGACTGAGGCTGTCCAAGTTCACTGTTAATGTGGAATCCAATGACAGAAAAGACCTTGTTAGATCCTCAGCCCACAGTTGCAGCAGGTATGAGACAGTATCGTTAGGATTTGGATCCACTGACTTTTCCCAGCGAAATTCAACCTCGCCTCCCTCCAGCATATCGTTGTCCAGCGGGTGGAGCAGGTTAAAAAGCGAGGGAGGATTTGGCTCAGCCTCGAGCTTTATCAACCAACCATCATCCCAGTTTCGACCGAAGGACCAGGTCTGACCGACGACTGCGAATCCTCCGTCCGCTGTTTGAATTGCCTTATTGCCAAGATCGGATGAATTGCCTCCAAGAGTCATTGACCACAGACTGTCGCCGTTTTCATCGGTTCTTACCAGCCACAGGTCTTCCTCTCCCGCTCCAAAGGTGGTGGTGAAACCAACGAGGAGAAAACCTCCATCATTGGTTTGTATCACTGAACTGCACCACTCTGCGCCCTCGCCGCCGTATCGGCGCGACCACAGGCTGTCGCCGTTTTCATCCAGCCGCATCAACAAAAAATCGTGGGGGCATCCTACGGAATCAGCATAATCGCCGGCCAGCGCGAAGCCGCCGTCATTAGTCATCACCAGTGATTCGCAACACTGATATCCGACGCCGCCGTAGCCTTTGCACCAAAGGCTGTCGCCGTGACTGTCTGTGCGAAGGATTCCGAAGTCGGCGCCTTCGTGAAAGATGGGGCCAAATCCAGCGACAGCATACCCGCTGTCAGCGGTCTGAACCACCCCATGAGCATGGTCAAAGCTTAATCCTCCATAAACGCGAGACCAGAGACAATTGCCATGTTCGTCTATTTTCATAAGCAGGTAATCATCCCAATGGTCACCGTCCAGTCGTATATCACCGGCTAAGGCAAAGCAGCCATCAAAAGTCGGTACGGCTGAAAAACAGTGTTCCCAGAGTCTCCCGCCGTAGCTTCGGGCGAATACTTCATTCCCATCCTCATCGACGCGCACAACCCAGACGTCACTGGTGTCCAACTGTCCATATCCGCAGGTGCCCGCTAAAAGGAATCCGCCGTCAGCGGTTTCAATTAAAGAGGAGATAATATCGTCGGATCCAGAATTGTAAAACGTTGATCGGGGATTACCGCCGCGGTCATCGGTCAGCACCAGCCAGAAGTCCCAGGTTCCATTACCACCGGCTCCGCCGCAGGCGAATCCCCCGTCTGCAGTTTGGACAATGTCGTAGAACTCTTGATGACCTTGCCCGCCAAATGTTCTGGTCCACTCCACCTCCGGCTGCCCCCACGCCATTCCCGCGACCAGCAGAATTCCGACCAATGTCACTAACGTTAGCCCTTTCATCGTAAATCCTCCTGTTGCTTTCCTCATTTTACATTTTGCATTTTGCATTCTGCATTTTCAAACAGGCTGAAGCCTGTTCCACTGGATTCCAGCTTTCGTTGGAATGATGCGTCTTCGACGCATTGTTTCAAGGTTCAAAAGAAAACGCACCCCTTAATAATAATCTTTATTCCTTCATTTCTCAAGGTTTCTTCCGATATTATGATTGAGCGGGTTTGTGAGATTTAATAGTGAACATCCTGCCGGGATAGGCGCGACAAGGATTAGAAATGCCATAGTCCTCGTCGTCCATCTTGTTCATCAATCCGATAGGCGGTAAGGGCTGTTTCCAAAGGAACGTCGATGCGGGTGGAAATCGGAAATCACAACCTCCTGTCGATACAGGCGCAGCGCCAGCTCAGCCGGATAATGAAGGATGCCGGCGTTTCCGCCGCAAGGCTGGCGGCGGGGAGCCGTCTGGTTCATGCGGGCGACGATCCCGCCGGGTCACTGGCCGCGGCTCGCTTCCGTGCTCAAGCCGCGTCGCAGGTCGCAGCACAACGCAACGCCCGCAATCTCATGGACTTGCTGACCACCGCCGACGGAGGAATCGCGAGCATCCAGAACAACCTGATACGAATGCGCGCGCTGGCGATTGAGGCTTCCAACGGCGCCCTGACCGACGACGAGCGAGCGATTCTGCAGCTTGAATTCGCCCTGCTTCGCGCTGAGATGGACAACATCGCCCGAAAAACCAATTACAACGGCATCCATCCCTTGGTGACGCCTCCGGCGGTCGAACCAGAAGAGACGCCTGAAGAACCAAGCGGTTACCAGCCGCCGACCGGTGGTTTGCGGGACGTCACGGTGCAGGTCGATTCCGATTCTGTCGTAATGAGCATTTGGGATCACGCCTATCTCGATGGCGACATCGTTTCGGTCGATATAGACGGACAGACAATCTGGGATCATTACACCATCCCCCGCCGCTACACCGAACCGGAGCAAGAGACGTTGGTCACCCTGAAACAGGGGCTTAACCGCGTCACCGTCCGCGCTGAAAACGAAGGCAGCGTGCCGCCCAACACCGCCAGTCTGGCTATTTCAAATGTGGTGGATGGTCCCTCGGTGCAGCGGTGGGACATTCACGAGGGCGAGACGGCGGCGTTCACAATTTTCTTCAACATTGAAGAGGAAGCGCCGGAGGAGGAAGCGGAAGAGGCGGGCATTAAGGCGCACATTGGCATTGGCAACGCACAGGATGCGGATTATTTCTTCATTCAGAACGCCGACATGACGTCCGAGGCGCTCGATCTTGATAATCTGAACATCTCGGAGGGGGAGGGGGCTTTGACGGCAATTGCCTCGCTGGATGCGGCGCTGGAGAGCGCGAGTTCCGAGCGCGCCCGGTTCGGAGCAGTGACAGAACGGCTGACAAACACCGAGCAGTTTCTTCAAATCAGCCGCGAGCGGACCAGCGCGTCTTTTTCGCAGGTCAGCGACGCGGATGTGGCGGAGGAGATCAGCCGCTTCATCACGGCTCAGATTCAAGCCAAGACCGGCGCCGCCATGTTGACTCAAGCCAACCTGCTGCCGCAGTTGCTGAGGTCGATGGTGGGATGAATTTCGGTTCTTCGCTGTTTAGCGGGTAGGATAGAATTCGGTGTCTCCTTGCTGTCATTTCCCAGAAAATAGCCCTCCTACCGCGTAGGTCGGGCCTCTGAGCCCGACCTTTCCCACCTGCTGGCAGGGGCGAAAAACAAAGGGGGCTGTTTTCTGGGAAATGATGCGTCTTCGACGCATTACCTCCGTTTTAAAAGAAAATAAACCCCTAATAATCATTCGTTAATGCGAAAGAGCTTCCGCGTGCCGCGGGTGTCTTCACTCTGAGGTCTAAAGGTTCTATAAGTGAAGATGGAGACATCCTGCGCCAAGCTATCGTTGGATTCGAGGGATTCAACTCAACAGCCACACTGCACCCACAGCCAACGCCAATCCCGCGATTTTTTGCATGGTTATCGGCTCCCGAAACGCTCCAAAAGCACCTAACGCCGCCGCCGCGATGGACACTATCGCCACCAGCGGAACATATCTGGAAACGTCCCAGTCGGCTTTGCTGATAACCTGCCCGTAAAACAACATCCCCAAACCGTTGCAAGCTCCAGCCAGCAGGCCGATAACCGCCGGTCGCCAGGACAGGGTCGATACTGTCAAGAACTTCGGCGCCCAGGCGAGCGAAACCAGCATCGTCGTTCCAAAGGGTATAAAAAAAGCCACCCAGAAGGGGCTGAGATGAGCATAACGGGCAATCAGCGGCCAAGAGCCGAAGAAAATGCCCGCCGCAATGCTCAAGATAAGAGGGTTGTTCACAGGGATAATCTACGTTAGCCGCAGCCGACCTACCGTGAATAAGACCAAACGTCATCGTTTGGCAGCACTCTGAAGGGGGGTAGAAAATACTCGACACCCACTGTCATTTCCCGGAAAGTAGCCCCCGTTGACCGCGTAGGTCGGGCGTCTCGCCCGACTTTTCCCCCCTGCTTGCAGGGGGGAAATACAAAGGGGGGTATTTTCATGTTCCGTGGTGGGGAAGCCACCATGACAATTCCCGCGAAAGCGGGAATCCAGAATTTAAATAAGTGGATTCCAGCTTTCGCTGGCATGATGCACCCGTGCTGTTAAGCAATATGTTCAGAATTAAATGCACCCCTTAATAACATCGAGTTGCCAATGTACACGTTTAGAGTTCAGGCTTCAGCATGCGCGCGCCAAAACATGAACTCTAAACGTGACTTTTAGAACGCACTTTGTGTTAAACGGGACAGGCATTTTAAGCTGCCGGTCGGCGGTGAGCGGATTACCTGCTCTCCTGAAAAATCTTACGCAGCACCGCCTGCAGAATGCCGCCGTGGCGGTAGTAATCGACCTCGATGGGCGTGTCGAGACGGCAGACCGCATTGAAGCCAATGGTACAGCCGTCCGTGCCGGTGGCTTCCACCGCGATCTCCTGACCCGCCTGTAGGTCGTCGTCAATGTGGATGGTGAACCGCTCCAGCCCCGTCAAGCCCAACGATTCGGCGGTCTCACCGTCTTTGAATTGAATCGGAAGCACTCCCATGCCCACCAGATTGCTGCGGTGGATGCGCTCGAACGACTGCGCGATGACCGCTCGGATACCCAGCAGGAAAGTGCCCTTGGCGGCCCAGTCGCGGCTGGATCCCATGCCGTAGTCCTTGCCCGCCAGCGCGATGAGGGGCGTTCCGTCCTCGGCGTATTTCATGGCGGCGTCATAGACGCTCATAATCTCGCCGGTGGGGACATACTTGGACCAGCCGCCTTCCTTGCCGTCGGCTAACTTGTTGCGGAACATGATGTTGGCGAAGGTGGCGCGGGTCATCACCCGGTCGTTGCCGCGGCGGCTGCCCAGCGAGTTGAAGTCCTTCGGCGCGACGCCCTTGCTCAGCAGATAATTCCAGGCCGGCCCTTCCTTGGGGATTGAACCCGCCGGGCTGATGTGGTCGGTCGTTACGCTGTCGCCGGCGTAGATCAGCGCCCGCGCGCCGTCGATCTTAGCGATAGGCGCCGCGGTTGGCGTCAACCCCACGAAGAACGGCGGCTCCTGGATGTAGGTGCTGTCCGCGTCCCACTGATACACCGCGCCTTCCGTGCCGCGAATGGCATTCCATGTTGTGTTGGCGTGCTCGATGCCATCGTAATCCTTGCGGTAAGTTGCGGGATTCATTGCGTGGGGCAGCAACGCTTCAATCTCGGCATTGGAGGGCCAGACCTCCTTCAGGTACACTGCCTTGCCATCTTTGCCCACGCCCAACGGCTCGGTGGTGAGGTCGATATCGACCGTCCCCGCCAGCGCGAACGCCACCACCAGCGGCGGCGACGCCAGATAGGAGGCCTTAGTGTGGGGGCTGATGCGGCCGGTGAAGTTGCGGTTGCCCGACAACACGCTGGCGAGCACCATCTTGTGCTCATCCACCGCCTTTGCCAGCGGCTCGGCGATAGGTCCGCTGTTGCCGATGCAGGTGGTGCAGCCGTAGCCGACGATGTGGAAGCCGAGCTTCTCCAGCCAGGGCAGCAGTCCCGTTGCTTCGAGATAGTCCTTGGCCACCGTTGAACCCGGCGCGAGGCTGGTCTTGACATAAGGCTTGACGGTCAAGCCTCTCTCGACGGCTTTCTTCGCCAGCAAGCCTGCTCCGATCAGCACCGACGGATTGCTGGTGTTGGTGCAACTGGTGATGGCGGCGATCAGCACGTCGCCCTGTTTGAGCCGGGTGGTTTGACCTTCGGGGAAGTTGACCGGCACACTTATGTTGGCTTTCTCTTCCGGGACGCCGAAGCACTTGTTGTCGATGGGGCCGGTCAAGGACTTGCGCCAGTCGGCTTTAAGGTTTTTGAGGTCAATGCGGTCCTGAGGACGTTTGGGGCCTGAAAGCGACGGTCGAATCGTCGCGAGGTCGAGTTCCAGCGTGGAGGTGAAATCCGCTTCCGGTATGTCGGCTGCGCGGAACAGCCCTTGGGCTTGGCAGTAAGTCTCGACCAGCTTCACCAGCTCAGGGTTGCGGCCGGTGTTCAGCAGGTAGTCCAGCGTCTTGTTATCGACGGGGAAGAAGCCGCAGGTCGCGCCGTATTCGGGCGCCATGTTGGACACGGTCGCGCGGTCGGGGACGGTCAGGTTGTCCAGCCCCGGTCCGTAGTATTCCACGAACTTGCCGACCACGCCCTTTTTGCGCAGCATCTCGGTAACGCGCAGCACCAGGTCGGTGGCGGTGGCACCTTCGGGCAGACGTCCGGTCAGCTTGAAGCCTATCACGTCGGGAATCAGCATGTACAGCGGCTGCCCCAGCATGACCGCTTCGGCTTCGATGCCGCCGACGCCCCAGCCCAGCACGCCTATGCCATTTATCATGGTGGTGTGCGAGTCGGTGCCGACCAGGGTGTCGGGATAGGCGACCAGCCCGCCGCCCTCGGCGCGGGTCTGGACAACCTTGGCGAGGTATTCGAGGTTGACCTGATGGCAGATGCCCGACGCGGGCGGCACCACATTGAAGTTGCGAAAAGCCCGCTGCCCCCAATGGAGGAACTCGTATCGTTCGCGGTTGCGGTCAAACTCCCTGTTGGAATTGAGTTGCAGGGCCTGGTGGTCGGCGTGGAAATCGACCTGGACGCTATGGTCGATCACCAGATCGACGGGGATGAGCGGATTGATGCGCTCCGGATCGCCGCCGATGCGCGCCATGGCGCTGCGCAGAGCCGCCAGATCGACCACCGCCGGCACGCCGGTGAAGTCTTGCAGCAACACGCGAGCAGGCATGTAGGGGGTGTCGCCGTGGTTGGCAGCGCGGGGATTGTAGCGGGCGACG
>CAZCEM010000062.1:0-9122 GCA_964497555.1 uncultured bacterium | reverse complement strand
GTCCAACACCCAGGCGCCGTTGCCGAATCGGCTTTGATACTCATGAAGGAAAACGAGCGCGTCGTCAAAACGGCCAAACTGGTTCAACAGCGCGATGTACTGCCGCAATTCCGGTTCGTTCAACTCGCGGACGGATTTTATCCGCTTGAACATGCCCTCGGCGCGGAGCAGCAAACCGGACTGGAAATAAAGCTGCGCCAGCGCTTCGCTGAGTTCTTCATTCTCCGGATGACGTACGAAGCCGTTCTCCAGGGTGATTAGAGCCGCCCGCGGCTCCCCGAGCTTGGCGTACAACTTCCCTAACGACAACGCTATCTCGGCTGAACCGGGATCAAGCATCTGGGCGATACGATAGTCGAATGCCGCCTTATAAAAGTCTTCGGCTTCCTCGTTCAGGGTGCCGTTCAGGTAGTAATCGAGGGCTTGTTCCCGCGTGAGCGAATCGACCACCGATTGGAATCGGTCTTCGCGTTCATCGCGTGGTTTAGTGCCCGCGCATCCGCTGAAACACAGCACCGCAGCCGTTAAAGCTGCAAGCAGTATAAGTGTCTTTAGCTTCCGCATCCTATCCTTTGAAAAACACGCGGACAATGTCGTGATAGGATACGACGATAATCAACAGCAGCAGCGCCGCCAGCCCGGCTTTCATCATGTACTCCTTGGCTTTGACGGGTATGGGACGTCGGATGACCGCCTCGATGACCATAAACGCCAGATGCCCGCCGTCCAGCATGGGGATGGGCAGGATGTTCAGGAAGCCGATGGCTATGCTTATGAAGGCGATAAACGAAATAAAACTGACCAGCCCCGACCGTGCGCGGTCGCCGGACATCTTGGCGATTCCGATGGGTCCGGACAAGTCGCTGATACCGGCTTTGCGGGTGATAAGCAGCTTGATTGAAATGACGTTAAGTTCGATGACGCCCACCACCTGCGCTGCGCCGTAAAAAACAGCAGTCGGTAAAGCCACTGGCTCCATCACCAGCGTGCCCTGAACGCCGAGCTGCCCCACGGTGTCACGCTCGCTGGTGTCGAAATTGAACGCCGGCGCAGCCATCGGCGTGATAATCCTTTCCAGCAGGCTGTCGCCGCGCTGCCACGAGACAGGTATCGGCTTATTGGGGCTGGCGCGCACCAAGTCGGTCAATTGCGACCATTCTTCAACCGGCTGGCCCGCGACGGCCACGATCACGTCGCCCGGAACGATTCCCGCCGACTCAGCCGGCGAACCTGCTGAAACCTCGCTGACCGAGGTGTCTGGAATCGTTCCCAGCCCTTCTATATAGATTATCGAGGCATAGATAAGGAACGCCAGCGACATATTCATCAACACCCCAGCGGTGATGATGAAAGCCCGTCGAAGGAAGTTTTTATTCGCAAAGGCTTTGGGATCGTTGGGATTGAATTCGTCGTCGAAGGACTCGTCCAACATCCCGGTCATCTTCACGTAACCGCCCAGCGGGATCCAGGCGAGCTGGTATTCGGTTTCGCCGTATTTCCGCCCCAGCATCTTGGGCGGAAAGCCCAGCGAAAACACCTCCACTCTCACGCCGGACAGCTTGGCGGCGATGAAATGACCAAATTCATGGAAAAAGACGATGATTCCTATGACGATGACAAAGGAAATCAGTGTGGTGACGGTGTCTATCATTTACACCGTCTCAATGATACTGATTGTGCAAAAGGATTCCTTTGAATAAATCAGTCTTGCGCATGTAGGACAGCCCTCTCCGCCCGTTCAGGCGTAGCGCTGTCATCCAGACGTCTCCGAGGCACTGACAGCCGCCTGGAAGGCGGCGTTACAGAAGGATTTGGGGACGATGTCAGCAGAATGAACGATATTGACGGGGGGACTCATCCTTGTTGTGTCACATCGGTATAGGCTTTCTTTGGAATTCAAATCGAACAAGGATGCTCTTCCCCCTTACAGTTTTTGAGCATTCTGCATTCTTCTTTCTACATTCTGCATTTTCTCTTGTACGAACTCCCGCGCCCAGAGATCCCTCTTTAATATGGTCTCCAGCTCATCCGCCTCCTCTTCCGGCGCGCGAGACAGGCAATCGCCGATGAATTCCGCTATCTGCCCGAAGCGGATCCGATGCTCCAGAAACGCCCCCACCGCTGCTTCGTCCGCGCCGTTTAAGGCTGCAGGAACAGTCCCTCCCCGTCGGAGCGCCTCAAACGCCAAGCCCACGCACGGAAATTTCTCCTCATCCACCGGCAAGAACTCCAGGGGAGGCCAGTGAACAGGGTCATCCTCGTGGATTTCCAACGGCTTGTGATTCGGGTAAGTCAAAGCATACTGAATCGGCAGCCTCATGTCCGGTTTGCCAAGCTGGGCTTTAAACGAGCCATCGACGAACTCAACCATTGAATGCACTATCGAAGCCGGATGAACCCGCACCGTGATGCATTCGGGAGGCATATTGAATAGATGATGGGCTTCGATGACTTCCAAGCCCTTGTTCATAAGCGTCGCCGAGTCGATGGTTATCTTCGCGCCCATCTTCCAAGTCGGATGCCTCAGCGCCTCCTCAGGCGCGGCGTTCCGGATCCGATCCAGCGGCCATTCACGGAACGGCCCCCCCGAAGCCGTCAGTATCAGTCGTTTGACCTGCGAGCACTCTTCTCCGCGCAGGCATTGCCATATTGCGCCGTGCTCGGAATCGATGGGCAGGATTGCCGCGCCGGCGTCTGCGGCGATTCGATTCAGCAAATCCCCACCCAGCACCAGCGACTCCTTGTTCGCCAGTGCGAGGTCGATTCCTCGTTGGAGGATGTTGTGACTTGGTTCCAATCCCACAACGCCGACCAGACCGTTGACGGCAAGTTGAAAGTCCAGCGTCCGCGAAGCTTCCGTCAGGGAATCTTTGCCCGTTAGGACGCGGATCTCGGATCTGGCCAAAGTTCCCTTAAGGCTGCTGTAAGCATTCTCATCGGCCAAGGCAACGCATTCGGGATGGAAAATGCTCGCTTGCTCAGCCAATCGCTGCCAATTCCGACCTGCGCTCAGGAACACCACCTCGAATCCGCCAAGCCTCTGGATCACGTCGAGGGTTTGTTCGCCGATGGATCCCGTGGAGCCGAAGAGCGCCAGGCGCTTTTTTCCGCGCTCAGACATAGGCAGCTGCTGCTGGAGCACAAGCCTTAACCTTGTAAGTCTCCATCCTGGAAAGAATCTCTCGCTCCTCAGACTCAGTCCAATTCCGTTCGGTCAGCTCGAACGAGAATTGCCGTTGTATCTCTTCGACAAACATCTTCGCCACATCCGAAGGTTCCAAGAATGGGAAACCGACGTCTTGCAGGGTAGCCGCTTCCCGGCGGAGCATCTCAGCGGCTTCAAACCTGGCCGCGGCCGGCACAGCGGCAACCTGCGCAATCGCACTTATATCCCCCCGCAAGGGAATGGAACCATGCTGAAGAATGTAGTCCTTAAACACCCGCTGAGCCGCGCTGGAAATCTTCCGTCCCCCGACGAGAACCTCCCCCCTGCTCCGGCTGCCCATGCACAATCTGGCGCGCGGGGACGGATCGTTCAGCGGATGCCTCGTGGAAATCCGACCATTGTCGGCTTCAATTCCCCCTCTCGCCAGCACCCGTATCAACGCTTCCGCCATGCCGTCATATATTCGGCGCAGGTCCGCGAAGGGAGCCTTAGACGCCGGCGCGACTATGCTGTAGCTTAGGTCTCCCTCATGCAGCAAGGCCCGCCCGCCGGTCGGTCGGCGAACCACCTCCCAGCCGCGCTCCCGGCACCCCCTGACGTCAACGACCCCCTCTTTCTGGTTAAATCCCAATGAGACCGCGGTCGGATCCCAGGTATAGACCCTAAAGACCGCGGGAACTCCCTTCTCCGTAAAGGAGTCCGCCAGCCAGGCGTCCGCCGCCATATTGAAAAGACCGTCGCGGCCATCAATATCACGAATGAAACGCGCTGAAATCATTCCTTGACGTTCCGGCCTATCAAGCCTCGTTCGGACTTATCAATAAACTTGAGGATGGCTGCCACTTCCGGAGTCATCTCCATATCGTTCTTTATAGCCTCGACCGCCTGCGTCAGGTTCAGCTTGGAGCGGTATATATATAAATAAGTCCGTTTGATTGTCAGTATCTGCTCCGCTGTGAATCCTCGGCGCTTTAAACCGATGGCGTTGGGTCCGTAATACTTCATGGGATTGCCGGTAGCCAGCACGTAAGGGGGCACGTCCTGGCTGACGCGCGCCAAACCGCCGATGAAGGCGTAGGAGCCGATGCGCACGAACTGGTGAATGACCGCCACCCCGCCCAGACTGGCGAAGTCTTCGATGACCACGTGCCCCGCCATATTGACAGCGTTGGCGATGATGACGCAATTGCCGATATGGCAGTCGTGCGCCACGTGAGAATACGCCATCAGCAGGCAGTCGCTGCCGACGGTGGTGTGCAACCCGCCGTGTTCGGTGCCGCGGTGGATGGTGCAGTACTCGCGTATTATGGTTCTGTCGCCGATGGTGACGTCGCTCGGTTCATTGCGGTACTTCAGATCCTGCGGTGGATTGCTGACCACCGCCCCTTGCAGAATGCGGCAATCTTCGCCGATGTTCGCGCCGCGGGCGATGAGCGCGTGCGCTTCAATCCTGGTGCGGGCGCCGATGCGGACGCCCCTCTCGATGATGGAAAAGGGACCGACCTGAACCTCGGCGCCTAAGACGGCTTCAGGATGAATTATCGCGGTTGGGTGCATTTTATAACTTGGGGTGAAGGACTGTCAGGCAGCGCAGCAGACAAGCCTGTCTGTTGCCCGCGTTAAATAAGCTGACAACGACAGATAAGAATGTCTGTCGCGCTGGCTGACAGAAGGACGGCTAATCTTAAACGTTGTCCCTCGCTTCGATCAGGTAGCGCTGCTGGTAGCGAATGTTGTGAACCGTTATCGCTTCCATGCTCTTGGGGGAAATGTCGATATACCGGCAGACAATGATGCCTTTAGACTCATTTTCCATGTCGATGCTCTTCTTGAGGGTGACAGCTTCGGTCTCAATCATCTTGTCGATAGTGGGAAGGTTGAATTTCAATTGGAGAATATCACCTTTTTTCAGCATGTTGATCTGAGCGATGGGCACGCTGAATTTGACGCCGCCGGCGGAGATATCAAGGATGGTTCCAGTTTTAAAGGGAGCGTTTTTGTTCAATTCCAAGAGTTTTCGCTGCTGATATTCAATGGGCAAGGTAATGTTCAGGCGGAAATAGTTTCGCCGCTGCACCCGCTCCAGCTCTTTGGGATGTTCGACAATCAGAACCGGCAGCCGTCCCAGATACTGCTCGTTGATCACCTTTGTCCGAAAACGATAGGTCGCGTCATTTCGAGTGTACACCAGCATGATGTCGCCTTGGGTGGTGGATGGCAGGAGAGAGCGGTCAATGATAGGTCTGTCGATGTAGATGCCCTCTTCAGTAATATCTTGAACACCCACCAAAAATATCCGAACCGAGTCTTCAGTGGCAATATGAAGCTCAGCTTTGTCTCGAATCTTCAGTAAATCGGAATCCCTCAAGGACTGAATCCCAAGGTTTAGCTGTTGAATTCCTGCAGAAGCTGACGCGCCGCAAGGCGGGCGGCCTCTGTAAAATCACTGCCTGTTGACGCGTAGATGATGCTGCGGGAAGCGTTGACCAACACCGGCGCCGGATAACTCCTGACCGCGGCTTTCAGAGCTTTTAAATCGCCGCCTTGCGCGCCGACGCCGGGCACCAGCAAAGGCAAATCGACAGCAGCGCCTAAGACCTCAAGCCACAGAGAACTGCGCGTGGCGCCTACTACCAAACCCACATTAGAGTTTGCGTTCAAACGCCTCGCCAGCCGAATGACATGACGGAAAACCGGCTCGCCATCAGCTACGAGTTCCTGCAGGTCGCGTCCGCCGGGGTTGGATGTCACCGCCAAGACAAACACCCCGTGCTCGGGATCGCTTAGGAACGGTGTCAGCGAATCCGCTCCCAGGTAAGGGCTGACGGTCGCCATATCCGCTTTCAGTTGGCTGAACAGGCTTTTAGCATAAGCCTGAGCCGTGTTGCCGATGTCGCCGCGTTTGGCGTCAGCGATTACGACCCTGTCCCGCGGAAGAGCCGCGATAAGCCTCTCTAGCTGCCGCCAGCCCGAGGCGCCTTCCGCTTCAAAGAAAGCCAGGTTAGGTTTATAAGCGGCGGCAAACTCAGAGGTCGCTTCGGCAATCTCAACGCAAAAACGGTACAACGCCTCCGGCTCGTCCCTCAGCGGCGCCGGAATTCTATCACGAACGGGATCAAGACCGACACAAAGTCCCATCCTGCCCCCGGCAGCCTGCGTCAGCCTTTCAATTATCGTCATGACTTAAAACCCCGCCCGACATTACAAGTTACAACCTCTAAGCGCTGTTTTACAAGGACATTCGTCTGTTTCTTTGCCTTAGATTAGTGCACATTAGATTATTTTAAGAAAAAAAGGGCTTCAAAGCAACTTGTCGAACGAAAAAAGTCATCATTGAAGACCAAACAAGGTTCATAACCTGCAAGGCATTTGTTTAGTTCAGCTTGCTTTCGCCTCGGTTTTTCTTTATAATGACTGTGTTACATAAATTCACATGGCTGCTCCCTTCAAAACGACGAGAATTCCCCTTGGATCAAGATCAATATAAAGGCTACAAAGGCGAAGCGCTGGCGGCATTGAAAAACTTTAAGGTTATGGTCTGGAGCAATATCAACGTCAAGACCACTGACGGCGATTTCACCGGCATCATCCTGCCCCGCAGCGAGACCAACGACGACAAACACCTGGTGCTGAAACTCCCCAACGGTTATAATATCGGCATCAGCATCAGCACAATCCAATCTATCGAAGAGGTGGGTTTCAAGGAAGCTCATTACAAAATTCCCGAGAAGGAGTTTCCTTATGACGCTGTCAAACCGAACGTCACCTTGCTGGGCACGGGCGGCACCATTGCCAGCCGGCTGGATTACCGCACTGGCGCGGTGATTCCAGCGTTTTCACCCGGTGAACTATATGGCGCGGTGCCCGAATTGGCGGAGATCGCCAATCTTAAAACCCGCAAGTTGTACGGCGTTTTCAGCGAGAACCTGACGCCGGAGCACTGGATCGGCACCGCCAAAGCCATCAAGGAAGAGGTCGAAGCCGGTGCCGACGGAATTGTCATCGGGCACGGCACCGACACAATGCACTACAGCGCCGCGGCGTTGTCATTCATGGTTCGGAACACCCCGGTGCCGATTGTGCTGGTCGGTTCGCAGCGCTCCTCCGACCGACCCTCCTCCGATGCGGCGCTGAACCTCATCAACGCCACCACCAGCGCGGCTTACAGCGACATCGCGGAAGTGGTGGTCTGCATGTTCGGCTCGACGTCGGATGAAACCGCCTTACTGCACCGAGGCACACGGGTTCGCAAGATGCACTCGTCCTATCGCTCGACATTCCGCACTATCGGCGACACGCCTATCGCCAGCATCAAGGACCGGAAGATAACCTACATCAAGAGCGACTATAAGCGCTGCGACCGGACCAGCCCGATAGAGATCGACACAGCCTGCGACGACCGGGTTTCCATCGTGTATTACTATCCGAACATGAAGCCCGACATCATCGACTCGCTGATCGATAACGGCTACCAGGGCATCATCATCGCCGGCACCGGGCTGGGGCACCTCAACAAGCCGCTGTATCCTTCGCTTCGACGCGCCCGCGAGAAAAACGTCCACATCTTCATGACCGTCGAAACCCTGTGGGGCTATGTCCAGATGTACGTCTATGACACCGGGCGCGACATCATGGAACTGGGCGTGGTGCCCGGCGCAAACCTCACACCGGAAGCAGCTTACGTCAAGCTGATGTGGGTGCTGGGGCACACCCACGACCGCGACAAGGTCAACGCGATGATGCTGACGTCTTTAGCCGGTGAGATAACCGAGCGGGAGCCACTCGACGGCTACATCATCCTCCAGGGCGGGCTGCCGGAGGTGGAAAAATTCCTTAAAGAGATACACGTTTGACGCGTCGAAACATTGCTCTAATATTTTTTATGGCATTGGTTTCAGCGTCTTGACCATTATCCAGGGAAAGAAAACTGAATGAACCTCGATTCCCCATATTCGCTTCATCAGAACCAATACCCGGAAATAGGCTCTGTCGATATGCGCCGCAAGATTGGAGAGGAACTGCGCTCCGCCCGCGAATTCCACGAGATGACCATTGACCAGGTCCGAGCCATCACCAAGATCAACACGCCTTATCTTGAAGCCATTGAGAACGGCGCCTGGTCATTTCTCCCACCGGTATATGTAAAGCTTTTCGTGCGCGCCTTCGCGGAAGCCGTCAAGCTGCATTCGGAAGACTTCAACAGCCGCCTGAACGAGATTTTCGCTTCCTCGATTAAACAACAGGACCATCTCGTTGAAGTCAGCGACTTCTTCGACGACATGCAGGGCGATCTTCCGGAGCGCGGTCTGCAATCCATCCCCGCCTGGACCGAGAAGAATAAATCCATGCTGGTTACCGCGGGGATATCCCTTGTCGTGATAGTGCTTGTGCTGTGGTACTTGCTGCATCCCTCTAGCAAACCTCCCATACCCTCCGAAGAAGTAACGCCGTCTCAAACCGAAATGCTGGCACCTGCCAATCAATCCGGTGTGGTCCCAACCGCTGCCGATACGTCTCTCGACACCGTCAAGGTTGACACCACCGCTGTGGCGCAGAATAAAACCTTCACCTTCAACCTTTACTCGACGCAAAACTGCTATGTTAAGGTAGAATACCAAGATTCCGTTCTCTACGACCGGACGTTGTGGCCGGGAAACACCTTGAACATGGAATTTCCCGATCCGGTGAAGGTCACGCTGGGCAACGCGCCGGCGGTGCGATTAATCCTCAACGGCGACACGCTCCCCAAGTTCACAGAGCGCAAGGTGAAGGTGTTCACTTTTGGCTCTGCCGGCATTCAGTAACCATTACATTCTATGGCTTGTTTGTAACATTGCTCAACACTCGTCTTTGCGATTATTAAGGGGTGCATTTTCTTTTTAAAAAGGATGTAATGCGTCAAAGACGCATCATTCCAGCGAAAGCTGGAATCCAGAGGGATTTGGGGCTGGATTCC
>CAZCEM010000061.1:0-9299 GCA_964497555.1 uncultured bacterium | reverse complement strand
TCCTTCGTGGTGGGGCTGCCGCCATGACAATTCCCGCGAAAGCGGGAATCCAGCCCTAATTCCTTCTGGATTCCAGCTTTCGCTGGAATGATGACCCTTCGGGAAACAGGCATAGGTTCAAAAGAAAATGCACTCCTTAATAATGCAAATGGGACGCGGACAATCAAAGCTGATCGCGGTTGAGCCGGATCAAAACAACATCTGAGGCGATCCGAATCTTAACGGCGGTGGGAATCCCAAGAATTTTTTTCGTCGTATTAACACCATACAAACATGCTACGTGCAGCTAAACCCGCAGATAAGAAAGTCCAGGACGCAGCGGAACTGGAAGAGGTTCTGAACCAGGCGAAATCCATCGTCATGGCGGACTTTAAAGGGATGCCGGTGTCCAAAATCGACCAACTGCGGTTTCAATGTTTTCAGAACAAGGTCGAATTCCGCGTCGCCAAGAACCGGATTGTTCGACTGGTTCTGGGAAGGCTCGGCCACACCGGATTGGATGAGATTCTGACCGGCCCAACGGGATTCTGCATCGGCACTGATGACCCCATCCTGCCCCTCAAACTGCTGTCCGATTTCGCGCGGGAGAACGAACTGCCCACGCTGAAAGGCTGTCTTCTGGACGGTCACCTTTACGGGCCGGAACAAATCGAAGACCTGAAGAACATCCCGCCGCGGGAGGTGTTGCTCGCGCAGGTAGTGGGCGCCATCGCCGCTCCTTTGAGCGGTTTTGTCGTTGTTTTAAATGAAATTTTACGCTCCTTCCTCGGCGTCGTCGAAGCGTTGGCTCAAAAACACGAGACCGACGGCGTCGCGCGGGAAGGATTTACCGGTACAGGAGGTTCTGTGGAAAATATCATTGAAGCCATTGAGAAAATGACGGTACTCGAGCTGGTTCAGCTCAAGAAGGCTCTAGAAGAGAAATTCGGCGTCACCGCCGCTGCCCCCATGATGATGGCTGGCGGCGCCGCGCCCGCTGCGGCCGCGGCTCCCGTGGTTGAGGAAGAAGAGAAGACCGAATTCGACGTGATACTGATTTCCTCCGGCGAAAAGAAGATACAGGTCATCAAGGAAGTCCGCGCCTTCACCAGCTTGGGCTTAAAGGAAGCTAAGGACCTGGTGGACACCTGCCCCAAGCCCATCAAGGAAGGCATCAGCAAGGACGAGGCTATGAATATCAAAGCCAAGATCGAAGAAGCCGGCGGTCAGGTCGAGATTAAGTAATTATTGCGACTCCAGTTCATGGGCAGAGTGAACGGGGATGGCTCCTGTCCGGGATCGTCGCGTTTGCGCGGCCTCGCGCCGTTTCGGATTTCATCCTGGATTACACCGTGGAGAATACTTGAAGGCTAACAAATCAATATCGAGGGTCAGCTTTTCCCGAATCGAACCGGTTCTGGACATGCCGGATCTCCTTGAAGTGCAGTTGCGTTCCTTTCAAGAGTTTCTCCAACTGGGAGTTCCCGCCGACAAAAGGGAAAGGATCGGCTTGCAGTCGGTGTTCCTGAACGTGTTTCCCATCCTGGACAACCGGGAGGAGCATGTGCTGGAATTCATCGAGTACTACATCGCCCCGTCGAAGTACTCCATCGAGGAGTGCCGCGACCGGGGAGTTACATACTCCGCGCCGCTGAAAGCCAAACTGCGTCTCTCCAGTCGCGATGACTTCGACGAAGAAGGCGACTACAGCCATACCCTCGAAGCCAACGTCTATCTCGGCAACCTGCCGCTGATGACCCCGGAAGGAACCTTCATCATCAACGGCGCTGAGCGGGTGATAGTCAATCAATTGCACCGGTCGCCGGGCGTTTTCTTCGGCGACTCAATTCACCCCAACGGCACCCGTATCTTCTCCGCAAGGGTTATACCCTTCCGAGGCTCCTGGATTGAGTTCACCACCGACATCAACGATGTCCTTTATGTGTATATCGACCGTCGGAAGCGGTTCCCCATCACCACGCTGCTGCGGGCGCTGGGGCATTCGCACGATTGGGAGATCTGGAGCCTGCTGGGCTTCACCGAGGAGGTCGCGCTTACCAGCAAGTACATCAAGGACTACTACGGACGCACCATCGTCCGGGCTGAGGTTGACGAGGAGACCGGTGAAGAGGTTATCGCGGCGGGAAAGACATTCGACGCTGAAGTGCTGAAGGAACTGAAGCGCATCGGCAAGAAGCGGACGCTCCTCATGAAGGAAACCGAGAACGACATCATCGCTGAGATCCTGACGAACACCTTCCGCAAGGACCGGTCGAAGAGCGAAAAGGAAGCCCTTGAGTACATCTACCGGGAGTTGCGCAACGGCGATCCCCCCGACATTGACACCGCCCGTAAGTTGCTGGTGCGGCTCTTTTTTGATGAAAAACGCTACGACTTAGGCGCGGTAGGCCGGTACCGAATCAATAACAAGCTGAACCTGCAGGTGCCGACCGAGGTAACGGTGCTGACCGACAAGGACATCATCGCCATCATTAAATACGTGCTGGACCTGCGGGTGGGCAACGAGGAGACCGACGACATCGACCACCTTGGCAACCGCCGGGTGCGAACCGTCGGCGAACAGCTCGCCAACCAATATAGCATTGCCCTGTCGCGCATGGCGCGCACCATCAAGGAGCGCATGAACATCCGCGACAACGAAAAACTGACGCCGCAGGATCTGGTGAACGTTCGCACCATCTCGTCGGTGGTTAATACATTCTTCGGCACCAACCAGCTCTCACAGTTCATGGACCAGGTCAATCCCCTGACCGAACTGACTCACAAGCGGCGGTTGTCGGCGCTGGGGCCTGGAGGTCTGACCCGCGAGCGAGCCGGCTTTGAAGTCCGCGACGTTCATTACACCCACTACGGCCGCCTGTGCCCTATCGAGACGCCTGAAGGTCCTAACATCGGCTTAATTTCGTCCTTGTGCACCTACGCCCGCATCAACAATCTGGGCTTCGTCGAAGCGCCCTATCGGAAGGTTAAGAACGGCAAGGTCTCCAGGCAAATCGAATACCTCAACGCTGACGATGAAGACCGCGTGGTAATCGCACAGGCAAACGCGCCGCTGACGTCCAAAAGTGAATTCTTCCGCGAAAAGATCAAAGCTCGCTACCGGTCCGATTACCCCATTGCCTCGCCGGAAGAGATTGACTATATGGACGTGTCGCCGAACCAGATTGTATCCATCGCAGCGGCGCTTATTCCCTTCCTCGAACATGACGACGCCAACCGAGCCTTGATGGGCTCGAACATGCAGCGGCAAGCCGTACCGTTGTTAGCGCCTAAAGCCCCTTACGTCGGCACCGGCGCTGAAGAAAAAGCTGCCCGTGATTCAAGGACGCTGCTGATCGCTGATACCGACATGAGGATCCTAAAGGTGTCGGCGAGCGAGATAGTAGCGGAAAGACGGGTGGTGGACCCCCGATATAAAAAGGCTTCAAATTTAGAGTCCCCCGAAGAGGAAGATTTCCCCAGCGAAAAGGTGACGTTTAAGCTGCGGAAGTTCTACCGCACCAACCAGGACACCTGCGTCAACCAGCGTCCGCTGGTGAACGCCGGCGATTTCGTCAAGGCCGGTGAAGTGCTGGCGGACGGCTGCGCCACCGAGCGCGGCGAACTGGCGCTGGGCCGCAACGTGCTGGTGGCGTTTATGCCCTGGAACGGCTACAACTTTGAAGACTCCATCATCGTTTCCGAAAGGCTGGTGCAGGATGATATTTTCACCTCCATCCACATCGAGGAGGTCGAGCTTCAGGTTCGGGAGACCAAGCGGGGGCAGGAAGAGCTTACCCGCGAGATTCCCAACATCAGCGAGGAAGCCACCAAAGACTTAGACGAGAACGGCATTATCCGCATCGGCGCTCTGGTCAGCGAAGGCGACATTCTCATCGGCAAAGTAACCCCCAAGGGTGAAACTGAGCTTACTCCTGAAGACAAACTGCTGAAAGCCATCTTCGGCGACAAAGCCGGCGACGTGAAGAACGCTTCCAAGACCGCCCGCCCGGGTATGAACGGCATCATCATCGAGACCAAGCTGTTCAGCCGCAAGCGCAAGGATTCCGAATCCCGACGCCTTGACAAGGTCCAACTGGAAAATCTTGACGCTGAATATGAAGAGCACATGAGCGAGCTGGACACCAGACTCCGCCGCGACCTCAACGAGGCGCTGGCGGGGCAGTCGCTGTTCTCCATTCGGGACCGCAGCGGGGAGCGGGCTATTATCGCGGGCGGCACGGTGGTCGATGCTGAGACCTTTGAAGGCTTGAACCTGCACGACCTGCCGTTGGATTACGAGTGGACCGGCGACAAGCACATCAACGAGATCGTCAACTTCTTGGTCGAGAGGTTTGAACAGAGCTCCTTTGACTTGCAGACCGAATACGGCAACGCCAAGCACAAAATTCAGGTCGGCGACGAGCTGCCCAGTGGCATCGTCCAGTTAGCCAAGGTCTATATCGCCCAGAAGCGCAAGATTCAGGTGGGCGACAAGATGGCGGGACGCCACGGAAACAAAGGCGTGGTCGGCAAGGTCGTGCCCATCGAAGACATGCCGTTCCTCGAAGACGGCACGCCCATCGACATGATACTGAATCCCCTCGGCGTGCCTTCGCGCATGAACTTGGGACAGCTTATGGAAACGTCTTTGGGCTGGGCCGCCGAGAAGATGGGTCTCTATTTCGCAACCCCGGTGTTTGATGGGGCAGCGTTAGAAGACGTGCAGGCGCAGCTCGTGAAGGCCGGATTGCCGGAAGAAGGCAAGGTGCAGTTGTACGACGGTCAGTCGGGTGATCCCTTCGATCAGAAGGTGACGGTGGGTCAGATTTACATGTTGAAGCTGTCGCACCTGGTGGAAGACAAGCTGCACGCGCGGTCCGTGGGTCCTTATTCGCTTATAACCCAGCAACCATTGGGCGGCAAGGCGCAGTTCGGCGGTCAACGGTTCGGGGAAATGGAAGTCTGGGCGCTGGAGGCTTACGGTGCGGCTCACATCCTGCAGGAAATCCTCACCGTCAAGTCGGACGACGTAACGGGGAGATCCCGCACCTACGAAGCCATCGTCAAGGGCGACATCCTACCTACTCCCAGCGTGCCGGAATCGTTCAACGTGTTGATTCATGAACTGATGGGGCTGGGGCTGGACGTAAAGCTCGAGTGAAGTTAGAAAGTTAGAAAGTTAGAAAGTGGTTTGCTTTCTTATACACGAAGGCGCATTTCAGCTTCATCGGACAGATATTTAAGGTCCGCTTTTTAAGCTACGTTAACATTAAAAACGCCTCCAATTCTTTCAGATAGCCGTCTGGGGAAGCGCGTTTAAAGAAATGAGAAGATGATTTAACGACCATTTTCCGCATGTGAATCTGAACTCGGCAGTCCGCCGTGTTTAGTGTTTTATTTAAGGAGTTCAACTGGAGGTTTGAAGCGGTTTCGGGATTGGATACAGCCGCGCCTCTGCGGCTCAGTCCGAACCGGCCTTCAAACCGACAGAACGATTAGGAGGCTGTTGTGCCTTTAGGTCAGTCCTTTTTAGACAGCTCGACAGAAGACTTTTCCAAGATCACCATCGGTCTTGCGTCCCCCGACATGATACTGGAACGCTCGCACGGGGAAGTGACCAAGCCCGAAACAATCAACTACCGCTCGTACAAGCCGGAAAAAGATGGCTTGTTCAGTGAGCGCATCTTTGGACCTACCAAAGATTGGGAATGCTTCTGCGGCAAGTATAGGGGCATCCGGTACAAAGGCATCATCTGCGACCGCTGCGGCGTGGAAATTACACGCAAGGAGGAGCGCCGCAAGCGCATGGGTCATATACAACTGGCGGTGCCGGTGGTGCATATCTGGTTTTTCAAGTCCATGCCCTCCAAAATCGGCAACCTGCTCGGTCTGAACGGACGCGAACTTGAGAAAATCATCTATTATGAAGCCTACGCCGTTATCAATCCCGGCCCCACCGATTATCCGCCGATGTCGCTGCTGACCGAAGGCCAGTACAACGAGGCGCTGGATTCGCTGTCAGCTGACAATCAGGAGCTTCCTGACGGCAACCCCCAGAAATTCGTGGCAAAGATGGGCGGCGAAGCCATCCTCGACATGCTCAAGATGCTCGACCTCGAGGAGATGTCCCGCCACTTTCGCTCCGCTGTCGTCTTTGAGAACTCCGCCCAGCGCAAGTCTGAAATGATCAAACGCCTGCGCATCGTGGAGGCGTTTCTTTCCAACAACAGCATGGAAGAAAACCATCCGGAGTGGATGGTTCTCAGTGTTATCCCGGTGGTGCCGCCGGACCTGCGTCCGCTGGTGCCGCTGGACGGCGGCCGCTTCGCCACCTCTGATCTAAACGACCTCTATCGCCGAGTGATTATCCGCAACAACCGTCTGAAGCGGCTGATTGAGATTAAAGCCCCCGACGTCATCCTCCGCAACGAAAAACGCATGTTGCAAGAATCGGTGGATTCGCTGTTCGACAACGGGCGCAAAGCCGTGGCGATGCGCGCCGACGGCAACCGTCCGCTGAAGTCGCTGTCCGACAACCTGCGCGGCAAGCAGGGGCGCTTCCGCCAGAACCTGCTGGGCAAGCGCGTCGATTACTCCGGCCGTTCAGTGATTTCGGTTGGACCTGAGCTGCGGCTGCACGAATGCGGCTTGCCGAAGGACATGGCGGTGGAGCTGTTCAAGCCGTTCATCATCCGAAAGCTTATCGAGCGCGACTACACCAAGACCGTCAAATCCGCCAAGCGGATGGTCGAAAAGAAGCTGGACTGCGTGTGGGAGCTGTTGGAGGAGATAATCAAGGACCATCCGGTGCTGCTCAACCGCGCGCCAACCTTGCACCGGCTGGGTATTCAAGCGTTTCAGCCGATATTAATTGAGGGCAAAGCCATCCGGCTGCATCCGCTGGTGTGCGCGGCCTTCAACGCCGACTTCGACGGCGATATGATGGCGGTGCATGTGCCGCTGTCTTACGAAGCTCAGATTGAAGCCCGGCTGTTGATGTTCTCGCCCCGAAACATCCTGCACCCCGCTGACGGACGCCCCATCGCCGTGCCCAGCAAAGACATGGTGCTGGGCTGCTACTTCATTACCAAGATGCTCCCCGGCGGCAAGGGTGCGGGCAAGCTTTTCTCCAGCGCGCAGGAAGCCTTGATAGCTTATGACCACGGCGTTGTCGGACTGCATTCCCCTGTAAAAGTCCGCATCAATGGGGACATGATTGAGACCACCGTTGGGCGGGTTATGTTCAACGATGTCATCCCGGAGAAGGCTCGCTATAACCGTTATTACAACGAGCTGATGACCAACAAGCGACTACAGGCGATTGTGGCGGAAGTCTATCGCGCGCTGGATTTCGACGAGACCGCGTTGTTTCTCGACAACTTGAAGCAGTTGGGCTTTAAGGCTGCAACCCAAGGCGGACTGTCAATCTCACTATCCGACGTGGACGTTCCCCCCGAGAAGAACGAACTGATTGAAACCGCTCAGCACCGTGTCGATGAGATTCAAGAGCAATACGACATGGGTTTGGTGACCGACGGCGAACGTTACAACATGATCATCGACACCTGGACGCATACTACCGTTGAAGTCGCCGAGACTATGCTCAAGCACCTGCGGTCGTCGCAGTCGGGCTTCAATCCGCTGTTCATGATGGCCGACTCCGGCGCGAGAGGCTCCAAGGAGCAGATACGTCAGCTTGCCGGCATGCGCGGGTTGATGGCTAAGCCGCAGAAGACCATGACCGGTCAGAAGGGAGAGATCATCGAATCACCCATCACCGCGAACTTCAAGGAAGGTTTGTCAGTGTTGGAGTACTTCATCTCGACCCATGGCGCTCGGAAGGGCTTGGCTGACACAGCCCTGAAAACCGCTGACGCCGGCTACCTGACCCGGCGTTTGGTCGATGTGGCGCAGGACGTCATCATCAGCGAACTTGACTGCGGCACCATGAAGGGCATCGTAGTGGAAGCCCAGAAGGAAGGTGAAGAGGTATCTGAACAACTGTTCGACCGCATCATCGGCCGTTTCACGGCGGAAGATTTGTACGATCCTATGACCAACGAGCTGATTCTGCCCGCCAACACCCTGGTCGCTGACAAGGAAGCGCACATCATCGCGACGTCTGGCATCGCCAAGGTGCGCATCCGTCGGTGTTGACCTGTGAAACCGAGATCGGCGTATGCGCCAAGTGCTACGGCATAAATCTGACCAACGGCAAGCTGGTGAACGTCGGCGAAGCGGTGGGCGTCATCGCGGCGCAGGCAATCGGCGAGCCCGGCACCCAGCTAACCCTGCGAACCTTCCACATCGGCGGCACGGCGGCGCTGATAGCGTCCGAATCGCAGGTGAACGCCAAAGACGATGGGCGGGTGGAGTTTGAGAACATGATCACCGTCGAGAAAGACGACGGAACGCTGGTGACGCTGCGCCGCAACGGCCTCATCAAGCTGGTCGATGAGAACAACCGGGTGGTGGCGCGCTATTCGGTGCCCTACGGCGCGAAGGTCGTGGTCAAGCCCGGCATCCACGTCAAGACCGATGAGGTTTTATTCAAATGGGAACCCTATTCGGCGTTTATCCTGGCGAATGACGCCGGGACGGTGCAATTCGAAGACATAAAGGAAAACGTGACGGTCGAGGAATCGGTGGATGAAGCCACCCGGATGCGCAAGCAGGTCATCATCGAATCCAAGGACCGCAAACTCAGCCCCCGCATGTTAATCATTGATGAGCGAGGCGAATCCACCGGGCAGTACATCCTGCCCATCGGCGCGCTGCTGCTGGTTCAGGACGGTCAGAAGGTTAAAGCCGGCGACGAACTCGTCAAGATTCCGCGCGGTTCGTCCAAGACCAAGGACATCACCGGCGGACTGCCGCGGGTGGCGGAGCTATTTGAGGCTCGACGGCCCAAGGATCCAGCGATTGTCTCCGAAATCGACGGCATCGTCAAGTACGGGGAACTAAAGCGCGGGGTGCGGGAGATCTTCGTCAAGCCCTCCGACTCTGAAGAGGAGATGAAGTATTCCATTCCCATCGGTCGGCATATTCTGGTTCACGACGGGGAATACATCTCAGCGGGCGAGCGTTTGACGGAAGGCTCGGTGTCACCGCAGGACATTCTGCACATTCTCGGGCACGGCAAGGTGCAGGAGTACGTAGTTAACGAGATTCAGGATGTATATCGTCTGCAAGGTGTGCGCATCAACGACAAACACATCGAGGTGATTGTGCGGCAGATGATGCAGAAGGTTCGCATTGAGGATCCGGGTGATACCAAGTACCTTGAAGGTGATCTGGTTGATTTGGCGCACATCAGC